>NZ_JBHYGR010000083.1:0-5685 GCF_042738155.1 Kitasatospora sp. NPDC059088
CTGCAGGGGGGACCCTGTGGGAGAGTAGGACGCCGCCGAACAATCATTCAGAAAAGCCCCTGATCCCTTCGGATCAGGGGCTTTTCGCATTTCCGGGTCCGCCCAGGTGTACGTCCGCGGGGAGCAGTAGGCGTATCACCAGGTAGTCCCCCCAATGCGACGTCCGGGCGGACCTGCCCGGACCGGCCTCCGATGGGAGGGCTTGCGCGGGGGGCCGGGGCTAGCCTGGCCCGCATGTACAACGACGGTCTGGTGACGTGCACCGCGCGTGAGCTCGTGATTCGCCGGTACTACTTCCCGTTGGCGTCCGCCAAGCGGATCCCGTACGGGCGGATCCGCGGGCTGCGGCAGGTGCCGCTGACCCGGGTCGGCGGGCGGTGGCGGATCTGGGGTTCCGGGGACTTCGTGCACTACTTCAACCTGGACCTGGGGCGGATCGACAAGAGCGTGGCCTTCGTCGTCGACCTCGGCGCCCGGGTCAAGCCGGTGATCACCCCGGACGAGCCGGACCGGCTGGCGGCGGCGATGGCCGCGCACAGCATCCCGGTGACCAGGGGCTGACCCGGGGCCCCGGTGGGACCGGGGCCGGCGGTCCGTCGGCCCCACCGCTCAGTTCAGTTCAGTTCAGTGCGGCGCGGGGTGGGTGGGGCCAGGTGGGGTGGTGCTGGTCGATCACGTAGTGGTGGCCGTGCTGCCAGCTGCCGTCGGGGGTGGGGCGGGCGTCCGCGAGGTGGGGGTGGCCGAGCGGCAGCTCGGTGTGGCGGTGGCTGAGGGCGTCCGGGTCCCGGGCGGGCCACAGGGCGGTGGCGGCCAGGGCGGCGGTGAGTGCGACCGCGCCCAGGACGACCGCGGTGGCGGGGAGTCCGGCGCCGGCGGCGAGCCAGCCGGCCAGCGGGTAGGTGAGCAGCCAGCAGCCGTGCGACAGCGAGAACTGGGCGGCGAACGCGGCCGGCAGGTCGGGGTCGGCGGCGGAGCGGCGGACCACCCGGCCGCCGGGTGTCAGGACGGCCGAGCCGGCGGCGCCGATCAGGGCCCAGGCGGCGAGCAGGGCGAGCCAGCTGCCGGTGCCGGCCGGGGCGGCGGTGATCGCGGTGACGGCGGCGAGGACGCCGGGCAGGGCGAAGGCGGCGGGCAGCATGACGGACCGGTCGCTGACCCGGGTGAGCAGCCGCGGCAGCAGCAGGGCGGCGAGCATCGAGCCGACGCCGTACGCGCCGAGGGCCAGCGAGACGGCGCCGACCGGGCGGTGGAAGTGGTCGCGGACCACGTTGACGGTGTCGACGAAGACGATGGCGCCGGCGGCCGCCACCGCGAGGTCCAGGGCGAGCAGTGCCCGCAGCCGTGGGGTGGCCCGGAACAGCCGGGTGCCGAACGCGGCCCTGCGGTAGATCCCGTCGGTGCGTTCGACCGGCCGGGGCCTGGGCAGCACGACGGAGACGACCAGGGCGGCGGAGGCGAGGAAGCCCGCGGTCGTCCCGGCGAACAGCCAGTGGTACGGGACCACGGAGAGCAGCAGGGCGGCGAGTGCCGGGCTGAACAGCGATTCGAGGTCGTAGGCGAGCCGGGACATCGACAGCGCCCGGGTGTAGTCGCGTTCGGCGGGCAGCACCTCGGGGATGGTGGCCTGGAAGGTCGGGGTGAAGGCGGCGGACGCGGCCTGGAGCAGGAAGATCAGGACGTAGACCTGCCACACCCGGTCGACGAACGGCAGGGTGAGGGCGACGGCGGCCCGGGTGAGGTCCATGGCGACCATCAGGGTGCGCCGGGGGACCAGCCCGGCGAGGGCTCCGGCGACCGGGGCGATCGTCACGTACGCGACCATCTTGATCGCCAGTGCGGTGCCGAGGACGGCCGAGGCGTCGCTCCCGGCGATCGAGTACGCGAGCAGCGAGAGCGCCACGGTGGCCAGGCCGGTGCCGACCAGGGCGACGACCTGGGCGGTGAACAGGTGGCGGTAGGTGCGGTTGCGCAGCACGGTCAGCATGGGCCCGTCCCGGGGCGGAGGTGGGGGTGGTGGTGCGCCCATCATAGGCAATGCGTGCATACGTGTGCACCTGTTTGTCGGACGGAACGACCTGCGCGGACCGGCCGGGGCTCAGTCGTGCGGGGGGAGGTGCCCGATCTGGTGGTCGGCGACGTTCAGGGCCTCGTCCACCAGCCGGCGCAGGTGCCCGTGGCGCAGCGAGTAGACCACCCGCCGGCCGTCCTTGCGGGTGGCGACCAGCCCGGCCAGCCGCAGCTTGGCCAGGTGCTGGCTGACCGAGGGTCGGGCGGCCCCGGTCGCCTCGGTCAGCGTGGTCACGTCCGCCTCGCCCCGGCCGAGCCGCTCCAGCAGCGCCAGCCGGGTGCGGTCGGCCAGCAGGGAGAGGACGGAGGCGGCGACGTCCAGCCGCGCCTCGGCCCGCTGCTGCGAGCGGTGTGCATCTGCCAGATCGGCGCCGGAGCTCATGCCCGCAGTCTATGGTGTGTGCGCAGGTGCGCTCATGACGAGGGACCGCGTCGGCGGCGGAGGTAGGCCCAGGTGACGGCGGCCAGCAGCGGGCCCCAGAGCAGCAGTGGGGCGTAGCAGGCGACCAGGACGACGGTGTGCCAGTCGCCGGACAGCATCGGGAGGCCGTCGGGCAGCGGTCGGCCCCGGAGGTCGCGGCCGGTCGAGAGCAGCACGGTCAACAGCAGCGTGCCGACGCTGAGCGCGGCGGCGCCCAGCGCGGCCGGGACGACGGCCGCCGCGACCGGGACACGTCGGCCGCCCAGCAGCGGGAGCCGGCGCGGGAGCACCTCGCCCCAGCGGGCGACCAGGCCGAGCGCGGTGAAGGCGAGCAGCTCGGAGACGGCCGACAGCAGGACGACGTACAGCTCCAGCGGCAGCCACCAGGGGAGGCTGCCGGAGTCCTGCACCGCGTCGCCGTCCAGCGGGGCGTGGAAGGTGCAGGTGGCGATCCGCCAGGCGCTGGACGGCAGGACGGTGAGCGGCACCGCCCGGGCGGCGAGCCCGGCCCAGCGCGGAACGCCGGGGACGGGGGTGTGGGCGGCGGCCCAGGCGGTGCGCAGGCGGCCGGTGGCGGGCGGGAGTTGGGCGAGGGCGGTCATGGGGGCTCTCCGGTGCGGCGGGGGCGGTGCCCCAACGCTCGCAGCCGGACCGGGGGTGGCCCTCGGCCGGGAGGAGGAACCGGCTCCCCCGGGGGAGGGAGCCGCCGCCGTCGAGCCTGCGGTCGGTCAGTCGGTCAGTCGGTCAGGACGGGTCAGCCCGCGCGCTGCTCGACCGGCTGTTCCTCGGCGACGGGCGCCGGGGCCGGTTCGAGGTCGCCCATCCGCGGGATCACGAACAGCGCGGCGAGGATCAGCGCACCGGCGATGACGATCGGGGTGCGGATGCCGACGGTGGAGCCGATCCAGCCGCTGAGGCCCGCGCCGATCAGCATCCCGACCCGGGAGAGCATCAGGTAGCAGCTGTTGACCCGGCCGAGCAGTTCCTTGGGCACGGTCTGCTGGCGCAGCGAGATCGCCTGGACGTTCCAGGTGACCACGCCGAAATTGCCGAGCGCGAACAGCGGGGCCACCGCGAACACCGAGGGGCTCAGGCCCATCAGCAGCAGCGAGGAGCCCATCAGCACGAAGGCGAGGGTGATCCGGGCCCGCCGGCCCAGCCGCTCGCCGATCCGGCCGGCCACCATGCTGGCGGCGGTGCCGCCGGCCACGCCGGTGGCGAGGACGGCGCCGAAGGCCCAGGTGGGCTCGTGCAGGGTGCGGGTGACCAGCAGCGCCATCATGGTGATGCCGAGGGAGGAGGCGCCCGCGGCCACGGCGGAGAGCGAGGCGACCAGGCGCAGTTGCTTGTGCCCGTACAGCCAGCGGACGCCCTCGCGGACCTCGGCCATGACCCGGCGCTCGGACCGCGCCCGGGGGGAGCCCGAGCGGCCGGTCGCGGCGACCAGGGCGGCGGCGAGGGCGAAGGAGACGCCGTCGACGGTGAACGGGTAGCCGGCCGCGATCGCGAACAGGCTGGTGCCGACCAGCGGACCGATCATCCGGCCGACCAGCAGGCCGCCCTGGAGACGGCCGTTGGCGACGTCCAGTTGCTCGGAGCGGACCACGTCCGGGATGGTCGAGGTGGCGGCGTTCACGAACACCGTCTCCCCGCAGCCGAGGACGAAGGCCAGGGCGGCGAGCAGGGCGAGCGGCGGGGTGGTGGAGAAGACCCAGGCGGCGAACCCCAGCAGGATGGCGGCGCGGCCGAAGTCGATCGTCCACATCAGCCGGCGGCGGTCGAAGCGGTCGGCGATGACGCCGCCGAACAGGGCCATCAGCAGCCAGGGGAGGGATCCGGCCACCGCGACCACGGACACCGCCGAGGGGGAGTCCGAGATGGCCAGGGCGAGCAACGGAAGCGACGAGTCCCGCATGCCGTCGCCGACCGCCGAGATCGACGAGGCCGACCACAGCATGGTGAATTTCCGGCCCAGTTGGGGCCTGGAGCGGTGCGGGGGTGTCGCTGGGCTGGCTGAGGTCACCGACGCAGTATGGCATGACCGCTACATGTTTGGACGCCCTTCACCGACCATTTCCAGCTGGGATCCCGGAGTCCGGAAACCCCCTTGACGAGGGCGGTGAGGCCCCCGCTCGTCAGTGCTGGACGCCGGCGGAGAGCGAGAAGCCGGCGAACTGGGCGCGCTGGGTGCTGGCCGGGCCCCAACTGGTGTCGTGGCCGCCGTAGAAGGTCGAGAACAGCACCCCGCCGAAGGGGATCGAGGCGATGCCGGAGGCGACCCTGGCGGAGTACACCTGGCGGCCGTCGTACCAGACGGTGACCTCGCCGGTGTTCCGGTTCACCGACTGCTCGACGGTGTGCCAGCGGTCGTCGGCCTGGAAGTGCCAGTCGCCCAGGCCCTCGTCCACACCGTAGCCGGTCGGGCCGGAGTCGGTCGGGGTGTAGAGGTAGACCTCGCCGTTGTCGGGGCTGCCGTTGGCACCCCGCCACATGTAGCGGGTGGACCAGCCCGCGCCGTGGTTGCCGCCGGACTCCTGGCCGATCTTCCCGCCGTACAGGCCCGGCAGCTTGCCGGCCTTGCCCCAGTCGCGGCCGGTGGGGAAGCGGAGGGAGTACTTGAGGTCCAGGGTGGGCCCCTGGGCGAGGGCGGACAGGCCGAGCGCGTTCAGGTCGGTGTAGAACTGGCCGCCGCCCGGATTGGGGCAGTCGGTGCAGGAGTTGGCGGAGGAGCCGGCGCCGTACGTCACCTGGAGCGCGGGGCCGCCGTCGGGGGCGGTCCGGTCCTCGACGGCGGTGAAGTCGGCCGCGCCCCAGGCACCTTGGCCCGCGACGCCCCAGGAGCGCTGCCACTGGGCGGTGCCGTAGCCGCGGAAGCCGCCGGTCCAGGCGGCCGAGCCGCTGGGTGCGGGAGCGGCGGTGGCGGAGCCGGTGGGCGGCTGGGTGCGGGCCCCTGCGGGGGTGGCCGCGCAGCCGGCGGCGGCGAGCAGGGCGAGTGCGGCCAGGGCGGCGGTGCGCGCGGAGCGGTGCATCGGTGGCTCCTCGGTCGGCGGTTGATCCGTACAGATCATGCCGCACACCCGGGTCGGGCTTGGGTAAAGGGCGGGGCAGGGAAGGGGAAAGGGCTGTGGCCGGGGGGGGGGGGGTGGAAGAGTGGTTTGAGAGCCCCCCCACCCCCCCCCGCCAAGAGAGGTGCGCGG
>NZ_JBHYGR010000083.1:5695-20771 GCF_042738155.1 Kitasatospora sp. NPDC059088
GGGGGTGGGTTTGGCTAATGGGGGGGGGGGGATTGGTGTACGGGCGTGGGGGGGGGGGGGGGTTCCCCCTGCCTGGACACCCCGCCACCGGACCACGGCCGTTGAACGAGGGTCGACGGCCCGCCGGGTCAGCCCGCGAGCGTCCGGTGGAGGGCGTCGAGGCCGTCCCGGTAGATGCCGGCGAAGAGTTCCTCGGCCTCGGCGGCGGTGACGCCGTCCGGGGTGAAGCGGCCGGACCACTGGACCTCGGCGAGGTCGTCGCGGCCGGGGACGGTGTGCACCCGGAGGGTGGAGAGGTAGCCGGTGACCGGGAACGGCGCCCGGAGGATGGCGTACGAGTAGTGGCGCGCGGCCTCGTCGAAGCCGACGAGGCGCTCGACGATGACCTCGCCGTCGGGGTTCTTGAGGCTGCGGACGCGGCCGCCCTCGGAGGCGGTGCTCTCCGGGATGTAGGGGAGCCAGTCGGGCAGGGAGTCGAAGCCGCCGATGAGCTCCCAGACCTTCTCGGGGGAGGCGGGCAGGACGCGGCTGACGGAGGTGGAGGCCATGGTGCATCTCCTGGGGGCAGTACGGGGGACGGCGAGGGGGACGGCGCGGGGTGTGCGGCCGGGGCTCAGGCGTCGTGGGGGAGCGGGGCGGCGGGGCTGACCAGGCCGGCGGCCCGCAGGTCGTGCCAGAACGCGGCCGGGACGGTCTCGTTCAGGGCGGCGGTGTCCTCCGCGATCCGGCTGGGCCTGGTGGCGCCGGGGATGACGGCCGCAGTGGCGGGGTGGGCGAGGGAGAACTGCAGCGCGGCGGCCTTGACGGAGACGCCGTGCCGGGCGGTGAGCTCCTTGAGCTCGGTGACCCGCCGGACGATGTGCCCGGGTGCCTGCTGGTACTCGAAGTGGGTACCGCCGGCGAGGATCCCGGAGCTGTAGGGGCCGCCGACGACCATGTCCACGTTCTGCTCCTGGGCCATCGGCAGCAGGCGCTGGAGCGCGTGGTCGTGGTCGAGCAGGGTGTAGCGGCCGGCGAGCAGGAAGCCGTCGGGCCGGGGCTCGTCGAGGGAGAGGGTGAGCTCGATCGGCTCGGTCCGGTTGACGCCCAGGCCCCAGGCCTTGATGACGCCTTCGTCGCGCAGCCGGCCGAGGACGCGGAAGGCGCCGGTGCGGGCCTCCTCGAACTTGGCGAGCCACTCGTCGCCGTGGAAGTCCTGGGCGATGTCGTGGACCCAGACGACGTCCAGCCGGTCGGTGCCCAGGCGCTGGAGGCTGCCCTCGATGGAGCGCTCGGTGGCGTCGGCGGTCCAGACGTGGAGCATCTTGTTGGGGTTGCCGTGCTCGAACAGGCCGCCCTTCTCACCGAGGTCGCGGGCGCCCTCCTCGCGTTCGTCGAGGACGACCCGGCCGACCTTGGTGGACAGCACGTACGCGTCGCGCGGCTTGCCGGCCAGGACCCGGCCCAGGCGCTCCTCGGCGAGGCCGGCGCCGTAGAAGGGGGCGGTGTCGAAGTAGCGGACGCCGTGCTCCCAGGCGGCCTCGACGGTGGCGGCGGCCTCGTCCTCGGGGATCGCGCGGAACATGTTGCCGAGCGGGGCGGTGCCGAAGCCGAGTTTGCCGGAGAGGATGTTCTTGATGGACATGACAATGCCTTTGGGGTTGCTGCCCCGACGGTGGGGGCGGTGGTGTGGTCGTGCGCGGCGGGCGGCCGACGGCGTCGAGCGCCGTCGGCAGGCCGTCGGGGTGCGGGGTCGGTCAGTTGAACTGGTCCGGGTGGGGGCCGGTGCGCAGGCCGCGGTCGGTCGCGGCGATGCCGGCCATGTCCTGCTCGGTCAGCTCGAAGTCGAAGACGTCGAGGTTCTGCCGGATCCGGGCGGGGGTGACGGACTTCGGGATGACGACGTTGCCGAGCTGGAGGTGCCAGCGCAGCACGACCTGGGCCGGGGACTTGCCGGTGCGCTCGGCGATCGCGGTGACGGCCGGGTCGTCGAGGACGGCGCCCTGGGCGAGCGGGCTCCAGGCCTCGGTGGCGATGCCGTGCCGGGCGTGGAAGGCGCGCAGCTCGCTCTGCTGGAGGCCGGGGTGCAGCTCGACCTGGTTGACGGCGGGGACGAGCTCGCTGGTCTCCAGCAGGCGCTGGAGGTGGGCGGGCTGGAAGTTGGAGACGCCGGCGGCGCGGATCCGGCCCTCGGCGGCGAGGCGCTCGATCGCGCGCCAGGAGTCGACGTAGCGGTCCCGGGCCGGGGTGGGCCAGTGGATGAGGTAGAGGTCGACGGTGTCGAGGCCGAGCTTGGCGAGGCCGGCGTCGAAGGCGCGCAGGGTGGCGTCGTAACCCTGGTCGGCGTTCCACAGCTTGGTGGTGACGAACAGGTCCTGGCGGGCCAGGCCGGAGGCGGCCAGGGCGCGGCCGACGCCGGCCTCGTTGCCGTAGATCGCGGCGGTGTCGATGCTGCGGTAGCCGGCTTCGAGGGCGGCGGTGACGGCGGTGGTGGTCTCGTCGTCGGGGACCTGGAAGACGCCGAAGCCGAGCTGGGGGATCTCGACGCCGTTGTTCAGCTTCACGGTGGGGACGGAGGGGGCGCTCATGGTTCCTGGGTTCCTTCGGTGGTTCTGGGGGGTGGGGGGAGGTGGTCAGTGGTGGGCGGGGGGCAGCGGTGCGGGGGAGCCGCCGGGGGTGGCGGCGGACCGGTGCTGGTCGCGGCGTTCGAGGGCGGCGGACCAGAGGGCGAGCAGCAGCGCGGCCGCGGCGAGCAGGGCGCCGACCCAGTTGGGGGCGGTGTAGCCGAGGCCGGCCGAGATGACCAGGCCGCCGAGCCAGGCCGCCAGGGCGTTGCCGAGGTTGAAGGCGCCGATGTTGACGGCGGAGGCGAGGGTGGGGGCGCCGTGGGCCTGGTCGAGGACGCGCTTCTGCAGCGGGGGGACGGTGGCGAAGCCGAGGGTGCCGACCAGCAGGATCGTCACGGCGGCGGCGACCTTGTCGTGCGCGGTGAGGGTGAACAGGGCCAGGACGACGGCCAGGCCGCCGAGGGTGGTGTAGAGCAGGGGCATCAGCTTGCGGTCGGCGAACCTGCCGCCGATCAGGTTGCCGAGGAACATCCCGACGCCGAACAGCACCAGCAGCCAGGTGACCGCGCCCTCGGAGTAGCCGGCGGTGTCGGTCATCATCGGGGCGATGTAGGTGATCGCGGCGAAGACGCCGCCGAAGCCGAGGACGGTCATCGCCATCGCGAGCAGCACCTGCGGGTTGCGGAAGGCGGTCAACTCGCCGCGCAGGTGCGCGCCTTCGGGGCGGGGCAGGCTGGGGACGAGCTTGCCGATGCCGAGCAGGCCGAGCAGTCCGAGGGCGGCGACACCGGTGAAGGTGGTGCGCCAGCCGACGGCCTGGCCGATGAAGGTGCCCAGCGGGACGCCGACGATGTTGGCGACGGTGAGCCCGGTGAACATGGTGGCGATGGCGCCGGCCTTCTTCTGCGGGGCGACGAGTTCGGCGGCGACGACCGAGCCGATGCCGAAGAACGCGCCGTGGGCCAGCGAGGTCACGATCCGCCCGGCGAGCATCAGCGGGAAGCTGGGGGCGGTGGCGGACAGCAGGTTGCCGATGACGAACAGGCCCATCAGCAGCATGAGCATGGTCTTGCGGCTGATCCGGGTGCCGAGCACGGTCATCAGCGGGGCGCCGATGACCACGCCGAGTGCGTAGCCGGTGACCAGTAGGCCGGCGGTGGGGACGGTCACGCCGTAGTCGTCCGCGATCTGGGGCAGTAGGCCCATGATCACGAACTCGGTGGTTCCGATCCCGAAGGCCCCGATGGCCAGGGCGAGGAGTGCGAGGGGCATGGCGCGACCTCCGTGCGATTGCTAGTGCGCCTTACGTGCCTCGACAATAGTTGCAAGCGCGGGCTATGTGCAAATGCGGGCAATCACCGTCAGCATGCCCGAGGCCTAAACTGGAGGCCTGCTCGTGCCCGGCCGGGCACCCGGCCCGCACCTGGCTCGCACCCGGCCCGTACCTGGAAGGAGACCGTGCCGATGACCGCCACGGACCCCGCGCTGACCGCCCTCGCCAACGGATGGGCCGCCCTGTACGTCCTGTACGGCAGGATCGAGGCGCACATCGAGCGCGCCCTCCAGGCGGAGCACGACCTGAGCGTGCGCGAGTACTCGCTGCTCGACGTGCTCAGCCGCCAGCACGACGGCGAGGGCGGCCACCTCCAGATGAAGCAGGTCGCCGACGCGGTCGTGCTCAGCCAGAGCGCCACCACCCGGCTGGTCTCCCGGCTGGAGGACCGCGGGCTGCTCGCCCGCTACCTGTGCCCCACCGACCGCCGCGGCATCTACACCGACGTGAGCGAGGACGGCCTGCGGCTCCTGGCGCAGGCCCGGCCGACCAATGACGCCGCGCTGCGCGAGGCGCTCGACCAGGCCGCCCGCAACCCCGAGCTGGCCCCGCTGGTCTCGGCCGTCGAGGCGGTCGACCCGCCCGCGCCGCTGCGGCGGCCCTGAGCGGATCTGAGCGGCCCGGGCGGCCCTGAGCGGCCCGGGCGGTCGGCGTGCCGGCCCCGGGCCCGGAACGGCGTCGGGCGGGCCCGCGGCACTCGGTGTGCCGTGGGCCCGCCCGTTCTCCGTGCGGAGCGGCCGTCGCGCCGCGGCCGCGGGTCAGTGCGGGAGGACGGCGTCGGCGGTCGCCGGGAGCGGGTAGGCGTCCGGGTCGACCGGGCCGGGCAGGTCGGTGGCCGGGCGGGCGGGGGCGTTGGGATCCGGCAGCGAGGGCTGGGCGGGCGGCGCCTGCACCTGGTTGAACGGCACGCCGGGCGGGGCCTGGACCGGCGCGGCCCGGCCGGCCGTGAGCGGGCTGCGGCCCTGCGCCTCGCAGGTGGCCCGCGCCTCCAGGTCGTCCGGGCTCTGGGTGGCGGGCTGATTGCCGGTGAAGCAGTTGCCCGGGTCGGCGGAGGCGAGTACCAGGTCGACGCCGTTGCCCTCGGTGCGGTTGCCCTTGACCAGGTTGCCGGCGGCCGGGTGCCCGGGCGGGTCGGTGACGATCACGCCGGCCGAGCGGTTGCCCTTGACCAGGTTGCGCTCGACCCGGTTCGCGGTGCCGCCGCCGATCCCGATGCCGATGCCGAAGCCGCCGTCGGCCTGCTCGGGGGTGTCGGAGGCGTTGTTGTCGGTGACGGCGTTCCCGGCGATCACGGCGCCGTGCTGGGGCGCGAGGGCTTCCAGGTCGTTGGAGTTGACGGTGACGCCGACCCGGTTGCCGACCACCCGGTTGCCGAGGAACCAGAGGTTGTCCGAGGCGTTGGTGATCTCGATGCCGACCGCGTTGCGCTCCACGGTGTTGCCGCGCACCAGGGTGTCGCAGGGCTTGCACTGGCCGACGTAGACGCCGGAGTCGGCGCCGCCGGAGGCGTAGGAGTCCTCGATGACCCCGGCCCGGGCGTCGAAGGCGTAGATCCCGTACAGGCCGTTGTTGTAGGCGGTGACCCGCGTCGCACGGAAGCCCTGGAGGGCGGGGAAGCGGGTGGTGTCCAGCGGGTTGTAGGCGGAGCCGCCGGCGCCGCGCTGCTGGAGCTTCTCGTCGGTGACGCCGGTGAACAGCACGCCGTTGGCGAGGTAGCCGTGCACGGTGAGGTTCTCCACCACCGAGCCGGCGCCGGTGACGGTGACCCCGTTGACCAGCCGTACGCCGCCGTCCAGCACCACCGCGTTGCGGTCGGTGCCGCGCAGCACGATCCGGGGCCTGGTGATCCGCACGCTCTCCTGGTACGTCCCGGGGGAGACCAGGACGGTGTCGCCCTCGCGGGCGACGTCCACGGCCTTCTGGACGGACGTGAAGTCCTGCGGGACGCGGACCACGGTGCCCTCCGGGTGGCGGGCGTCCGAGGAGGGGGCGCCGGTGGAGGAGCAGCCGGCCAGGGCGAGGGCGGCGACCACCAGGGCGGGGAGGGCGCGGACCCGGCCGCGCGCGCGGTGCGGACGGCGTGGGCGGCGGCGCTGCGGTGCTTCGGAGGCGGATTGACGGACAGTCAAAAGTTGCATACGGGGTGTTCTATCGTCTCCAATGTCGGTCATGCATGCCGAAACCGGAAAGGCGCGGAAACAGCCGGGGGCCGCCAGGGGCGGGGTGGACCGGAGGACGCTGATCGCGGGCGGCGGCGCGGTGCTGGCCGCCGGGGTCGGCGCGGGGGCCGTGGCCCTGGGCCGCGGGCCGGCCGCCGCACCGCAGCCGCCCCCGGCGGTGCCGCAGACGCCGTTCCACGGGGACCGGCAGGCCGGGGTGACGGCCCCGCAGCAGCCGGCCACCCTGCTGCTTGCCCTGGACCTGGCGCCCGCCGCGACCTCCGACGGGCGGACCGCACTGCGCTCCCTGCTGGGGGAGTTGACCGGGGTGCTGGCCGATGCGGCGGGCGCCGGCCCGGCCGATCCCCGGCTGCGGGACGGCGAACCGGCGCGGCTCAGCAGCCTGGTCGGGGTCGGTCCGGGCGCGGCCGCCCGGCTCGGGCTGAACGTCCCGCCCGCGCTGGCGGAGCTCCCGGCCTTCCCCGGGGACCGGCTGGACCAGGCGCGCGGCGGCGGCGACCTGGTGGTCCAGCTGTGCGCCGCGGACCGCTGGCCGCTCACCGTGGTGGCCGAACTCCTCGGCGGCGCGGCGAAGTCGGCGGGCGCGACGGTGCGCTGGAGCCAGCCCGGCTTCCTGCCGCGCACGCCCCCGGGGACCACCCCGCGCAATCTCTTCGGCTACAAGGACGGCACCGCCAACCCCGCCCCGGCCGAGGCCCAGCAGTGGGTCTGGGGCCCGCCCGGCCCGTACGAGCACGGCACCGTCCTGGTCTACCGCCGGATCCGGATGGACACCGCCGGGTTCGCCGCCCTCCCGGAGGACCGGCGCGACCTGGCGATGGGCCGCCGGCGCGGCGACGGCGCCCCGCTCACCGGCACGGCCGAGCACGAGGACCCGGACATCTACGCCAAGAACCCGGACGGCTCGTACGTCATCCCCAACAGCGCCCACGTCCGGCTCAGCAGCCCCCGGCTCGACTCCGGCGCCCGGATGCTGCGGCGCGGCTACAGCTACGACGACGCCCCCGACGACCGGGGGCTGCTGTTCTGCGCCTTCGTGCGGGACCCGGCGCAGTTCACCCGGGTGCAGAACCGGCTGGCGGCCAAGGACGCGCTCAACCCCTTCCTGGTGCACACGGCTTCCGCGGTGGCCTACGTACTGCCGGGGGTGCGGGAGGGCGGGGTGCTGGGCGAGGGGTTGTGGGGGTGACGGGGTTGTGGGGGTGAGGGGACGGGGCGCGCGGTCGGGCAGGCGGTCGGACGGACGGCCTCACCAGGCGACCGGGATCGCGGCCGGGCTGCGGGTGGTGCTGCCCAGCTGCCAACTCAGCTGCTCCAGCGGGGTGGTGAGGCGCAGGCCGGGCAGGGCGGTGGCCAGCCGACGGAGCGATTCGCGCAGTTCGAGGCGGACCCGCCAGGCGCCGATGCAGTAGTGCGGGCCGGAACTGAAGGCGAGGGTGGGGGCGTCGAGGGGCCGGTCGAGGTCGGCGTCGAGGCCGTCGGAGTAGACGGCGGGGTCGCGGTTGGCGCTGCCGAGGCTGATGGCGACGACGGCGCCGCCCGGGATGGTGGCACCGCCGAGTTCGATCGGGCCGGTGGCGCGGCGGACGGTGGCCTCGTCGTCGCCGAGCGGGATGAAGTGGAGCAGGCGTTCCGTGGTGCGTTCGGTGATGTCGGGGTCGACGAGCCGGGGCCAGTGGTCGGGGCGCTCACCGAGGAGGTAGGCCAGGGTGTTGCCGAGGATGCCGACGATGCTCTCGTTGCCGCTGGCGGCCAGCCCGCAGACGAGGTGGACCAGCGACTCCTCCGGGACGCTGCCGTCCTGATCGGCGGCGACCACGATCCGGCTGACCAGGTCGTCCCCCGGATCGCGGCGTCGGCGCTCCATCAACTCGACGGTGTAGGAGCTGAATTCCGCGATCGCTCCGCTGTGGTCCTCGGCGGCGTCGCCACCCTGGGCGAGGACGGCGAGGCCCCAGCGGTGCAGCTGCTCCTCGTCCACGCGCTCGGGTCCGGTGTCGTCGAGCCCCATCAGCCGCGCGGTGACCGTGAACGGCACCGGCCGAGTGAGGGCGGTGACCAGGTCGGCGGGCGGCCCGGCGGCGACCACCGCGTCCACGGCCTGTTGGACGGCGTCGGCGATCAAGGGCTGCCAGGCGGCGATGGAGCGCGGGGTGAAGGCCTTCTGGATGGTGGCGCGCAGACTGCGGTGGGCGGCGCCGTCCTGGTTGAACAGGGACGCGGGGTTGGCGGCCACGTCGGAGAGGGCGCCGACGGCCCCGACCTCATGCAGGTCGGTCCGGGTGACACGGGGGTCGCCGAGGACCTGCCGGACGTCGTGGTAGCGGGTGACGAGCCAGGCGGGGGTGCCGTCCGGGAGGGTGGTCGGGTGCGGCGGCTGGGCGGGGGTGAAGGGGAGCCGGTGGAGCGGCGGGAGCGGGGTGGTGGTGGTTGTGGTGGTGGTGTCGGTGCTGGCTGCGGTGTCGGCTGCGGGGGAGGACATGGAACCCTTCGGGGTCGGCGGCGCTGCGGGGCACGGGCGTCCAACTGTCATATTTTCTGCGGGAATTGGATCCTTCTGACGGTTTTCCCGTTTCGGCCCGATGCTACGCCCCCGACCCCTCCCCGGGCGGTCTCGACGCCTGCCCGCCCGCCCGGGGGTGCGCGCCGAGCCGGGGCCGGTCGGGTCAGACGGCGAAGGCCCGCAGGTGCTCGGCGAGGGTGGTCCGGTCGACGGTCGTGCCGGTGAGCGAGACGTACCCGTCCGGTCGGACCAGCACCACGGCGTCGCCGCGCAGGCCGTACGCGCGGGCGGCGTGGCCGTCGGGGTCGCGGACGGCGGCGACCCGCAGGCCAGGGAGGTCCGGGAAGTCCTGGAGGTCCTGGAGCACGGGTCGGGCGGACGGGTCGGCCGGGGCCGGGTGGGCGCCGAAGGCCAGCAGGGTGAAGTGCGGGCCGCGGAACAGGTCGAACAGCCGGACCGGCGTGCCGTCCGCCGTGGTGCAGGGCGCGTCCGGGGCCCGGTCGCCGGCCCGGATGCCGGTGGTGTCGTCCAGGTCCCGGCCGAGCGGGCCGCCGCGGTAGTCGATCGAGAGCCCGGTGAGGTCGGTGTCCTGGACGGCCAGGGTGCGGAACTGTTCGGCCATCACCGTGGCGCCGCCGCCCTGGAACGCCGCCTTGTGGTGGGCGGAGGTGGCGTCGAGGCTGGCCCGGGCGATCGGCCGGCGCTCCTCCTGGTAGCTGTCGAGCAGTTCCTCGGGCGCGCCGCGCAGCACGGCGGCGAGCTTCCAGGCCAGGTTGTGGGCGTCCTGGATGCCGGTGTTCATGCCCTGGCCGCCCGCCGCGGACTGGCAGTGGGCGGCGTCCCCGGCGAGCAGCACCCGGCCGTCGCGGTAGCGCTCGACCAGCCGGACGGTGGGGCGCCAGACGGTGGACCAGATCGGCTCGTGCATCAGGACCCCGGGCAGCCCGGCCCGTTCGGCGAAGAGCCGGCGGAAGGTCTCCAGGGTGGGCGCGGGCAGCTCGCCGTGCTCGTCCGGGTCGACGGCGGCGTGCACCGCCCACTTGCCGTCCTGCCGCATCGGGACGATCGCCATGGCGCCGCCGCCGAACTTCGGGTGGTTCCAGAGGTGCATGTGGTCGGGGTCCAGGCCGTCCAGGTCCATCGAGGCCATGAGGAAGCGCTCCTCCTCCCAGGTCTCGCCGAGGAAGGGGATGCCGGCCAGCTTGCGGACGGTGCTGCGGCCGCCGTCGCAGCCGATCAGGAAGCGGGCGCGCAGCTGCGCCGTCCGGTCGCCCTGTCGGACGGTGGCGAGCACGCCGGCGGTGTCGCGGGCGTCGTCGGCGTGCCGGGAGTCGTCGGAGTCCTGGACGCAGTCGGTCAGTTCGCTGCCGGTCTCGACCCTGACGCCGTACTCGGCGAGCCGGTCGCGCAGGACGGCCTCGGTCTGGTGCTGGGCGATCATCAGCGTGCCGGCGTACGGGCGGTCGGGGGTCGGCAGCCGGGTGGCCCCGGGGTCGAACTCGTGGACCAGCCGGGCGCCTTCGTAGGTGCGGATCCCGAGGTTGAGCACGCCCCGGTCGAGGATCCGCGCGGCCACGCCGAGGTCGTCGAACACCTCCAGGGTGCGCGGGTTGACGCCCTTGCCGCGGACGCCGGCGGTGCGGAACGCGTCGTCCCGCTCGATGATCCGGCAGTCGACGCCGGCCCGGGCCAGCCCGATGGCCAGCGTGAGCCCGACCGGGCCGGCGCCGACGATCAGGACGTCGGTGGTGGGTGTGGAGTCGTGCGAGAGTGCAGCGCGCATGGCGGACGCCCCTGTCCATTCGGTCATAAGATACGGCGCGTTTCCTGTTTCCGACTGTAGACTGCCCTCGATAGGAAACGCAACGTATCTACGAGGGTCGGGTGCGGAAACCGGTGGCGAGCGGCAGAGCGGGCGCCCCGCGGAGGCGCGGGGACGAACTGGAACGGGCGATCCTGGACGCCGTCTGGGCCGAACTGGCCGAGCACGGCTACGACCGGCTCACCATGGACGGCGTCGCCGCCCGCGCCCGCACCAGCAAGCCGGTGCTCTACCGCCGTTGGCCGAACCGGGTGGAACTCGTGGTCGCCGCCCTCGGCCGCAACGCCCCCGACTACCGGGAGCCCCCGGACACCGGCGACCTGCGCACCGACCTGGCGATCCTGCTGGGCGGCCTGCTGCACCGCTTCGACGACCTGCCGACCGACGCCGTCCACGGCTTCCTGGTCGACCTGATGCGCGTCCCCGAACTGCGCCTCGTCTTCCACCTGGGTCTCCGTGCGCCGGGGCCGGTGGACGCCCTGGCCGCGATCATGCACCGGGCCGCCGACCGGGGTGAGGTCGACCCGGCCCGGCTCACCCCGCGGGTCGTCTCACTGCCGCTGGACCTGCTGCGCGACGCCTTCCTGATGGGCGGTTCGGTGCCGGCCGACCGGGTGATCGACGAGGTGCTGGACGAGATCGTCCTGCCGCTGCTCGGGGCGCCGGTCGGCCGGTAGGGCCCGCCGGGTCCGGATGCCCTCGGATGCCCGCGGATACCCCTACCCCGTAATGACGAACGCCCTCCGGCGGCGGTGTGCCGCCGGAGGGCGTCGGTGCGGGTGGGCCCGGGTTCGAGTCCGGGTCAGGAGCGGACCAGGCGGGCGATGGCCTGGTTGGCCTCGCGGATCTTGGCGTTCGCCTCCTGGCCGCCCTCGGCGATGGCGTCGCGGACGCAGCATTCGATGTGCTCGTCCAGGAGTTGCAGCGCGAAGGACTGGAGCGCGCGGCTGGCCGCGGAGACCTGGGTGAGGACGTCGATGCAGTAGGTGTCCTGCTCGACCATGCGCTGCAGGCCGCGGATCTGGCCCTCGATGCGGCGCAGCCGCTTGAGGGAGTCGTCCTTGTGGGGGCTGTAGCTGGCCATGGCCGCCTCCGGTTCCCGTGCGGTGAGGAGTTCCCTCACTCTACCGGGGCGCGGTGGGGCGGAAATCGGTCCGGACGGGGCGCGGGGCCGACGCCCGGACCGACGGGGCGTCAGGCGTCGACCCGGCCGACCAGGTCGTATCCGGCCTCGTCGACGGCGGCGGCGAGCTCGGTGTCGGCCAGCGGGGCGGTGCTGTCCACGGTGACCCGGCCGGTGGCGAGGTCGACCGCGACCCCGGTGACGCCGGCGACCTTCTCCAGCTCGGCGGTCACCGCGCCGACGCAGTGGCCGCAGGTCATGCCCGCCACCTGGAGGACGGTGCGCTCGGCGGTGGTGGCGGCGGGAGCCGCGGCCGCGCCGGTGCCGCACGAGCCGCAGCAGGAGCCCTCGGTGGCGGACGGCTCGACGGTGACGGTGGTCTCGCTCATGGTGTGCTCCTGTCGTCAGTGCGTTCGTCGTCAGTGCGGGCGACGCCTTCCGGAGTGGCCCGGGCGGCTGCTTCGATGATGAACATACCATACCCCCCTAGGGTACGCAGAGAGGCGCCGATCCCCTTCGCCGTCCGACGGACGCGTGGCTGCAGTCGCCGGTAGGGGAGTGCGACAGATGCACGGGGGATGTCCGGCACGTCATGGATCTTCGGGGCGAGCAGCCCAGGAGGCGTGCCCCGGGCGCGGTCGACCTCGACGAGGTCAAGCCCTGGGCGCGGGGGAGGAGCAGCCGGGCGTCAGTGGACGGTGACCTGGATGCTCTTGGTGACGTCGCACCTCAGCTCCGCACGGTTCGGTGCGTCGGGCCGGCAGTCCCACGCGTTGCCGAACGCCCAGGTCAGCGTGGTGGTCCCGGCTCCCAGGGCGGTGAAGGTCCGGTCGAACTCCGGGGCGCAGCCGGGTACGGGCGGATTCGTCGAGCAGGGGGTGAGGACGAAGTCCGGGCCGCTCTGCAGCACGGCGCCGTCGCCGGCCGAGCTGAGGTACCAGAGCTTCGACAAGGCGCCCCCCGTGGTCCTGACGCCGAGCCGCTGTCCGACCGCGAGGGACACCGTGCTGGGCGGGTACGGCTCGGTGGCGTCCCCGGCGGCCGCCACGGCCGGAAGGGCCACCTCCGTCTCCGGACGGGTGGCGGTGGCCACGGGGGCGGCGGTGCCGGCGGCGGGGTCGGACCACCATCCGGCGGAGTAGGAGAGGAGCAGCAGCGCGACGGCCAGCAGCACCACCACATCCCTGATGACTCGGCGCAGCAGTGGTGTCATCGGTTCTGGGCTGCTGCGGATGATGGGCGGGGCGCCGGAGGCGGAGGGACCGACGGGGCACGAGCAGCACCGCGGCCACCACTGAGGCGGGCGGGCTCAGACGGGCGGGAGCAGGTCGCTGTCGCTGACGGTGTACGTCAGCGGGGGATAAACGAAGTCCGTCTCCTGGTTCTCGCGGCGCCGCAAATGGTAGAACTCGCGGCGCTGCTCCTCGTCGGCCGAGGTGAGGCGGGCGCCCTGGGGGAGGTACGGGTGCCCGTCGTCGCCGAACCGGAGGAGGGTCTTCGAGGTGCGGAAGGTCAGGCCCAGCCACACGTTGTCCGTCGCGGGGACGGGCTTGTCCAGGACGATCCGGTGCCGGAGGCGGCGGTTCGACTCGACGGAGAACACGATGACGCCGTCGTGGGTGAGCGGGAGCTCGAACCGTTCGCCGCCGACCGGCTCCTTCGACTCGACGATCAGCCTCCTCGGCGGGCCCGCGTCGGGGTCCCGGTAGCAGGAGAAGACGGCGATGAAGGAGCCCTCGGCCAGGTCGAGGGCCTGGTCGGAATGGGCGCCCATGGTCGTGTACGCGTTCGTGTAGCTCTCGAAGAGGGCGTTGTCGAAGGCGATCGGGAGCCCGGCGTGCTCCTGGATCCGCCGTGCCAGCCGTTCGTGGACCGGGCGGAAGCGCTGTGCCGGGTGGGCGTACCGGGTGGTGGTGCGGACGAGGGGCACGCCGCCCGTCCCGTCGGGCCTGGTGAGCGTGGTGCCCCGGCGGCCCTTCCCCAGCTCCTCCAGGAGGGCCGAGCCGGACAGTTCGGCGAACAGTCCCGGCTCGGCGGGCAGGGCGTAGGAGCGGACCTGGTCCGCGATGCTAGGCACGAGGGGCACGGTAGTCCCCCGTGTTCATGCTGAACCGGAACCGGTCGCCGTAGTCGACGAAGGCCCAGCTCCGGTTCTCCTCGGCGTAAAGCCCGCGCAGCTCGTCCGTCCCGGTCCCGGTCGGCGGCTCCAACTCCACCAGCTCACCGGCGGACTTGAGGAACGTCCGGCCGTCCCGGTGGAGGGCCTCGGTCTTCGAGCAGCGCACCACGTAGCCGAGTCGGGTCGGGAGCAGCCCGGCGTCCAGGGCCGAGGGCCGGATCTCGTGGGTGTAGAGGCGGTTGGTGGACAGCGGCACGAAGAAGACCGACCCGGGGTGGAGGGTCAGCTCGAACTGGGCCGGGAGGGCGTCCCCGTGGGCTTCGCGGGCGGAGTCCTTGAGGCGGAAGCGGAGCCTGGTCAGGCCGCTGGTGCGCCCGGTTCCGTGGTCGAAGGGGTCGTCGGCCAGGGGCTGGAGTTCGTCGAGGCCGTCGTAGAAGGTGCAGAAGGCCATGATGCCGTCCGCGGGCATGTCCTTGGTCTTGTCGGCGTGGGACGAGATCTTGGCCTTGGACTGCTTGCGCCCGGGCGTGGCCCGGGTGTTGTGGTAGGTCTGCGCGAGGACGTGGTTCAGCGGCGCGTGGTCGCGGAAGACGGTGGCGGCCTCGCGGTTCAGGGCGTCGACGATGTCGGTGTCGGTCGGGCCGAAGTTCTCGGTCGGGCCGGACAGGTTGGTGGAGCAGCGCAGCAGCCGGAAGTGCAGGTCGTCGCCGTCGCGGGTGACGGGGGTGAGGTAGATCCCGCTGCGGTGGGCCGAACCGGGCTTGTCGGACTCGGTCAGGGACTGGAACGCGTGCTCGGCACGGACCCGGTGGAAGTGGTCGGCCTCGGGCTCGAAGAAGCGGGGGTAGTAGACGCCGGCGCCGTGCACCCGGACGGGGACCCGGCCGAGGCCGACGACGGGCCAGGGGGCGTCGGCGTGGTCGGTGGAGAGCTCCCGGACGACGAACACGCGGGCGGCGGGGGCGAGTCGGCGGCCGTCGAGGGCGGAGATGTCGCCGGCGAGGTAGAGGGTCTTCCCGGTGAGGTCGGTGGAGGCGAGGTCCTCGGGCCCGATCGTCGCCCCGAAGAAGTCGAGGTTGCGCACCGTCGGCGGTGCGACCAGGACGTTGTGCGCATCGTCCAAGCGTGCTTCGCCGTGGCCCGTGGTGTCCGTCGTCGTGTCCATCGGTCGCTACCTGCCGTTCGCTGCCCTGGGAGGTGCGCGGGACGTCGGGCGGGCCGACTTCTCGCGCAGGCATGTTCAGGTGGTGGGGAGTTCGCCGGCCGCGACGGCGGCGACGAAGGACACCCATGCCTCGGAGGGGAGGACGAACGCGGGGCCGCCGGGGTTCTCGGGATCGCGGACCGGGACGAAGCGAGGCGCGGGGGGGGGGCCGCGGGGACGCCCGCCCCCCCCCGGGGGGGCGGGCCCCCCCGGGGGGGGGGTTAAAAAAAAAAAAAAACCCCACAC
>NZ_JBHYGR010000083.1:20781-29386 GCF_042738155.1 Kitasatospora sp. NPDC059088
GGGGGGCCCGGCGGGGGGGGCGGGTGGGGTTTGGGTCGGGGGGCGGGGCCCGCTGGGCGGGCGGGGGGCTGCCGGGGTCTCGCCCGGCGCCTGCGGTACGGGCCGGACCCCGGGGTCAGAACCGTCCCTGGTTCAGGGCGTTCTGCAGGGCCCTGATGGTGGCCGGGCCCCACTGGCCGTCGACGGTGAGGCCGGCGCCGCTGGCGTTGAGGAAGGTCTGCAGCGCCCGGTAGGTGGCGGGGCCGGGGTCGCCGTCCTCGACCAGTCCGGCGTTGCCCCACACGTTGAGGTGGTGCTGGAGCGAACGCTTGGAGTCGGGCCCCCACTGGCCGTCCGGGGTGGAGCCGCAGACCCGCTGGACGGCCATGATGGTCAGGGTGCCGAACTGGCCGTCGACGGTGAGGCCGGCGCCGTCGTCGATGTACGCGAAGTACGCGGACTCGGTGGCCGGGCCCCACTGGCCGTCGGCGTTGGTGCCGACCTTGCCCTGGAGCCAGCGCACGCCGGCGGCGGTCTTCGGCCCCCAGGCGCCGTCGAGGTCCAGCGCCGGGCTGTAGCCCATGTCGTTGACGGCCTGCTGCTGGCGCGCTATCGAGCGCACGGACGTCATGGGGCCGCCGCCGGACGAGCCGCCCCCGAAGGCCTTGAACGCCGATTCGGTACCGGGCCCCCACAGGCCGTCGGCGGTGACGCCGACCTTGTTCTGCAGCCAGCGCACGCCGGCGTCCGTCTTCGGCCCCCAGGCGCCGTCGACGTCCAGTGCCGGGCTGTAGCCCAGGCCGTTGACCGCCTGCTGCTGGGCGGAGACCGACCGCACCTGGGTCATGCCGCCGCCGCTCGCGCCGCTGGAGTCGGTGGGCGGCGGGGTGTAGCCGCTGCCCGCCCAGTCGATCGGGCGGACCTGCGCCGGCATGCCGTTCTGGACCCAGGCGCGCAGCTGCGCCCCCGGGCAGTCGGTGGAGTTGCCGGGGAGCATGCCGTGGTAGGTCTTGGTGAGGACGTGGCCGGCCATGTCGCAGGCCTTCTCGTACATCGACCGGATCGCGGACATCGCGATGTCGGTGGCGTCGCCGCTCTCGCCGATGAAGCAGACGCCGATGTGGGTGGTGTTGGCCCCGTAGGCGTGCGCGCCCTGGAGGTACCAGCCGCGGCCCTCGAAGATCCGGCCGCTGGTGTCGACCAGGAAGTTGTAGCCGATGTCGGACCAGCCGTTGGAGTCCATGTGGTAGTTCTGGATCGACCGGAGCGTCTGGGTGGTCGGCCCGTCCGAGTAGTGCACGGTGAACCCGGTGCGGTTGCCGATGGCCACCGGCGTGATGTCCTTCGCCGGGCGGGCGCCCCACTGGGCGCGGGAGTAGATGTGCAGGGTGTCGGAGTCGGGGCCGGCACCGGTGCCCGAGCCCCGCTCGATGAAGGAGCCGTCCTTGACGTACGGGTAGAGCTTCCCGGGGCAGTCCGTGTGGGTCACCGTGCGGACGTCCGTGTGCCCGACGATCCGGAGGCCCGCGCCCTTCTCGTTCTGCAGCCAGCCGCAGAGCGTCCTGATGCCCGCGACCATCTCCGGGGTCACGTCGTCGTCGGCGCCCATCAGGCCCATCACGGCGTAGTAGTCGGAGTTGGCCCCGGGCGACTCGGTGCCGTTCGCGCCGGACCGGTAGTTGAGTCCGCGCCCCTCGTAGATGGAACCGTGCCTGCAGACCAGGAAGTTGTACGGGATGTCGTCGTACTCGGGCTCCCCGTTGCCGGTCCACTCCCGGATGTCCTGGGTGAGGCCGTGGTGCATCGACTCGTCCTGGATCTTCCTGACCAGTGCGGCGCACTGGCTGTGGGGATCGACGGACTTGTGCCCGCCGCCCTCGTGGTGGATGACGATGCCGCCGACCCACGGGGAGAAGGGACCGAAGTCGGTTGTCTTGGGCGGCTGGGCGCCCCATTCACTGCGCGAGATGATGGTGACCATCTGGTTCTCCGGAAGTCGTGCTGGGCTTGCTGACAGGACGGGTGGGGCGGGCGTCGGGTGGGTCGGGCGTCGGGCGCGTCACGCGGCCCCGATGACGCCCCCGTCCGTCCGCCGGATCACGAGCACGGCCGAGCGCGGGCGGCCGCCGGCGTCGTGGTCCGGCCAGTTGCTGACCGCGCGGGGATCGTCCTGGGTGGGCGTGCCCCAGGCGAGGGTGTGCTCGCCCGGGTGCTGGACGTTGACGAACATGGTGCGGCGGTCCGGGGTGGTGACCACGCCGGTGATCTCGGCGCCGCGCGGGCCGGTCAGGAAGCGGCGGACCTCGCCGGTGGCGGGGTCGGCGGCCAGCATGGCGTTGTTGCCCAGGTGCTCGTGGCCGGTCTCGGCCCGGTTCTGGTCGTAGGCCGGGATGCCGGTCCCGATCCACAGCCGGCCGTCGGCGTCGGACCACAGGTTCTTCGGCGAGGCGAACATGCCCGCGGCGTCCAGGTGGACCTGGTGGTCGTGGGCCGGGTCGCCGGCGAGCACGAAGACCTGCCAGTGGAAGCCGGTCGCCCGGCCGTCGCCCTGGTCGGCCGTCCCGTCCTCGCGCCAGCGGATCACGTGGCCGTACGGGTTCTCGGCGCGCGGGCTGACCGCGGCCCGGTGGGCGTTCGGGCCGGCGGCGCAGTGGCCGAGGCCCGGGCTGTTCGCGAGCGCGCAGAACGCCGTCCCGTCCGGGCTCACCGAGGTCTGCTGGGGCCGCTCCAGCGGGGTGGCGCCGAGCGAGTCCGCCGCCAGCCGGGCCCGCAGCAGGACGTCGGCCTGGTCGGCCCACCCGTTGGCGACGGTCAGCGGGCCCTGGCCGTGGGTCAGCGGCAGCCACCGGCCGGTGCCGTCGTCCTCGAACCGGGCGACGTACAGGGTGCCGTGGTCCAGCGGGCTGCGGCCCTGGGAGCGCAGCCGCCACCAGCTGTCCGAACCGACGAACTTGTAGAGGTAGCCGCCGTTCTCGTCGTCGCCGCTGTAGACGACGACCCGGCCGGCGGACTCGGTCACGCTCGCCCCGACGTGCTGGAAGCGGCCCAGCGCGGTGCGCTTCACGGGTGCCGCCTGCGGGTCGGCCGGGTCGATCTCCACCACCCAGCCGAAGCGGTTGGCCTCGTTGCCGTTCACCGCGAGGTCGAAGCGCGCGTCGGCGCGGTGCCAGCCGTGGCCGTCGCCGCGGGCGCCGAGGCCGGCCCGCTTCTGGGCGCGGGTCGCCCGCCACGTCCGGTCGTCGGTGCCGAAGTAGCCGGCGGTGTTGCGCTCGCCCGCCAGGAACGTCCCCCACGGGGTCACCCCGTGCGCGCCGGTGCCGAGCGTGCCCGTGGCGGGTGTGCCGGTCCGCAGGGCCGGGTGGTCGGCGCCCACCGGTCCGGAGAAGGTGACGGGCGTGGCACCGGTGACGCGCACGTTGCGCGGGGAGTCGGCGAGCTGCCAGGTGCCGCCGGTGCGGCGCACCTCCAGCACGCTGACGCCGTGCGCGGCGAGCGCCTTGGCGACCTGCTCCTTGCTCACCCGTCCCTCCGTGGCCGCCGCGCCGGTGCGGCCGTACAGCAGGGCGGCGTCGGTGGACTCGTGGGTGAGCACCAGGGTGCCGTGGGAGTCGTCGGTGCCCGGGAAGAAGTGCAGGCCGGCGTGGTGGGAACCGACCTGCTCGGCCTGCTCCGCCGCGGTGTTGCCGCCGTCGGCACGCCACTTCGGGCCGCTCTCGCGCACGGCCTGCCCCCACGGAGCGAGCACCTGCACGGAGTACCCGGCGGGCACGGTGACGGCGTCGGCGCTGCTCGCGGGGACGGCGGTGAAGCCGAGCGGGTGCGCCGCCGCACCGGCCGTGCCCGGCTGCCCGGCGGGGGCGGCGGAGGCGGGGGACGCGGAGAGGCCGAGGAACGCGGCGAGGGCGATGGTGCCGCCGGTCAGGGCCTGACGGCGCGACAGGCCGACGGCCACCACGTCGTCGAACGTGCGGCGGGGTGCTGTCTCCGGTTGCGGAGTGTCGTGATCTGGCATGGTCGCCACCCAAGGGAAGTCGGCCCGCCGGGGCGGGGTGCGGGGCTGAAGAGGACCGGGTGCGTGCGCCGCGTCCCGTGCTCGGGGGCCGTGCGGCGACAGCCGGTCGGCCGGAGCGCGAGGCCCTCCGGAGCGAAAGGTCGGCCGGAGCGAACGGATCGCCGCGGGTCTCGCGGACCTGAACCTAGATCGAGTTCGACCCCCGTAGCCATCCTGAATCCGTCTCAGATGCTCCGGCGCCCCATCCCGGGACGGCGTGGGACGGCGGGGACGCCGGGGACGGGAACCGGAGCCGGGCCGACGGGCATCGTGGTACCGGAATCCGGCGATCCACGGTTCCGGACGGACGGAAGAGCACATGGAGGCGGCATGCGGTCAGCGCGGGAGCGGCGGAGCGGCTGGATCCGGCGGGCGGCCTGGACGGCGGCCGCCCTGGTCCTGGCCACGGGCGGCACGCTGTTCGGCAACAGCCGCGTCCTCGCGGCCTGGCACTACTGCTTGGTCCAGGACCACGAGCCGAACCCGAACCTGGCGATGGCCACGGTGTCCTGGTGGACGGTCGTGCTCGTCGCGCTCCTGGCGCTCGGCGCACTGCTGGGCCGCCGGCCGAGCAGCCGCCGGTACCGCCTGCCGGCCCTGCTCGCCGCCGCGGCCGTCCTGACCTGGCTCTACGTCACCGGGATGGGATCCCCCGCGCCGCTGCAACCCGGGCAGCCCCGGGACTCCGTGTGCCGGGTCCTGCCGCCCTTCCCCTTCACTGGCTGAGCGGCCGCGAGCCGCGGACCGGCCGTACGCGAGAACGCCCGGCCGGGAGGTCCCGGCCGGGCGTTTCGTCAGTCCACGACGGTCCCTAGCACCAGACCGGGCGGGAGCCGTAGTTGGCCTGGTAGTCCAGCTTGGCCCAGGTCAGCGGGCCGACGATGCCGTCGGGCTTGAGGCCGGTGCAGGTCTGGAACTTCTGCACCGCGGCGAGGGTCTTGGGGCCGAAGTACCCGTCGACGTCCGGGCCCTGGTAGGCGAGGGAGTTGTACAGCTCGCACTGCAGGGCCTTGACCGCGTCACCGCTGTCGTCCTGGGAGAGCTCCGGCTCGCTGGTGCTGTAGCCGCCGCAGAGCTGGCTCGGGGACGTCGCGGCCGAGGCGCTGCCGGCGGTGGTCACGCCGAAGCCGGCGGCCAGGAGGGTGGCGACCGCGACGGCCGCGAGCTTGTTGCGCATGGTTCTTCCTTCGGTACGCGTGACGGGGAGGACTCGGTCGGGCCGGGTCAGCAGATGTAGTTCGCCGCCGTGTCGATGTCGCTCTGGTTGTCCAGCCTGTTCCAGGTCAGCGGGCCGACGATGCCGTCGGGGTCGAGACCGGCGCACTTCTGGAACTTCTGCACGACGGCGAGGGTGTTCTTGCCGAAGATCCCGTCCACCTTGAGACCGGCGCCGCGCACGCTGTAGTTGAGCTCGCACTGCAGCGCCTTGATCTCCGGGCCGCTGTCGTTGAGGCTCACCTGCGCCTCGTTGTCGCTGTAGTAGCCGTACTGGGTGCACACGGCGGGGGTGCTGGCGGACGCGGTGGTGGCGGTGCCGATTCCGAGGCCGGTGAGCATGACGGCTCCGGCGGCGATGGCAGCGAGCTTGGTACGCATGGGTGTTGTCCTTCACAAAGGTCAGGTCGATGGTCGGGGTGGGACGGCGGGGCCCCTGCCGGCCGGGCCGGGTGAACGGCCCCCGGCGGTCAGGCCGTGACGTGGTACCAGT
Organism: Kitasatospora sp. NPDC059088; assembly: GCF_042738155.1. NCBI lineage: Bacteria > Bacillati > Actinomycetota > Actinomycetes > Kitasatosporales > Streptomycetaceae > Kitasatospora > Kitasatospora sp. NPDC059088. The sequence goes on from NZ_JBHYGR010000083.1 coordinate 26,520, forward strand.
AGCCGCCGGTGCGCAGGGTGACGTAGTGCACGTCGGTGCCCGTCTCCTTGGCCTCGTACATCATGTCCGCGCCGGTGGCGGAGTCGGTGCCGGCGTAGAGCACCACGTGGTGGGTGTTGTGGGCGTCGGTGCCGAAGTACTCGACGTCGCCCGGCTGCCGCTGGTCCTCGGTGATCGGGGTGAGGTGCTTGTCGAGGGTCTGGTCGGTGGTGTCGCCGCCGTTGGCGAGGTCGATGCCGGCGCCGAACCAGAAGGCGGCCCGGACCAGGCCCGAACAGTCCATCCCGGCCGTGGTGTTGGCCGGGCAGGGCTGGATCGAGCCGGTGTAGCCGTCGCAGGTGCCCAGCGACGGGCCGGGGCCCTCGCCGCGCAGCGAGTGGCCGCCGCCCCACACGTACGGGACGCCCAGGTAGGACTTGGCCGCGTTCAGGACCTTGGTGGCGTCGATCGGGCCGCTGGGCAGCGGGGCGGGGGTGGCGGTGTAGAGGGCGTTCTTGACGCCGGCGCCGACGATGCCGTCGATGGCCAGGCCCTGGGCGGCCTGGAAGTTGCGTACGGCGGTGTCGGTGGCGGGGCCGAACTGCCCGTCCACGACGAGGCGGCCCGCGTTGAAGGTGTTCAGCATCGTCTGCAGGGTCGAGGCGCACTGCCCGCTCGCCCCGGTCTGCAGGTTCCCGCACTGGGTGCGGAGGTCGACGGTGCCGGAGGCGGCGGTGGCCGCCGTGTCGAGCGCCGACTTGGTGGCCGGGCCGACGATGCCGTCCGCGGTGAGGCTGTGCGCGCCCTGGAAGGTGCGCACGGCGCCGTCGGTGGCGGGCCCGAACTGGCCGTCCACGGTGAGGTGGGCGCCGGTCAGGTTGAGCTCCGCCTGGAGCTGGGTGACGCAGCCGTCGGCCTCGCCCTGCTGGAGGTTGGCCGGGCAGGACGGGGAGGTGATCGGGATCGGGGCCGGCGGGGCCGCGGCGGAGGCGGTGGAGGCGCCGAGGCCGGTCAGCGCGGACGCCAGGGCCAGGCCCAGGCCCAGGCCCAGCGACAACCGGCGCCGGGCGGGGAGGGGGGTGCTGCTCACAGGAGGGTCTCCGGTTCCGTGATGATGCGCCAGGGCGGCCGGTGATCGGCCTCCCTGACGCCCGGTGTGCTCGACGGGCGGGTGCTACTCGAACAGCCCCGAGTCGCTGGGTATGTAGGGGAAGCAGGCGCCGTGCTTCCCGCCGTACTGCGCATCACCGCGGTAGAGGAGGTTGTCGCCGGTGAAGGGGCCGACGATGCCGTCCGGCTTCACGTGGACGAAGGACTGGAACCACTGGACCTGGTCCTTGGTCTTCGGGCCCCAGATGCTGTCCTCGTCGATGGTCGCCCGGTTGTTGGCCCGGGCGACGTCGTTGAGCAGGTGCTGGACGCACCAGACGCCGGTGGAGTCGTTGGTCTGGTTGTCGCCGATGTAGCCGGCGGACTCGGAGGCGGCGGCGGTGCCGGCCAGGCCCAGCAGGGCGGTTCCGGCCATGGCCACCGCCAGCACGGCGCGACCGAAGGACTTCGCGGTCATGGGTTGCTCCTCGCGGTACGGGTGGTCAGGGGCCGTAGGTGGTCGGGATGTACTGCCAGCAGTAGGCGTCGTAGCTGCCGACGTAGTACGGGTCGCCGTCGCTGATGATCGCGTTCCCGGTGAGCTGGCCGACGTAGCCGTCCTGGAGGAGCGACCGGCCGCTGATGAAGGTGTGGGCCTGCAGCCACTGGACGGCGGACTTGGTCTGCGGGCCCCAGAGCCCGTCCTCCGCCAACGGCGCGGGGCGGTCGGCCTGCGTGGTGCGGTTCAGGAAGTAGTTGATGTTGTGCTGGACGCACCACACGGCGTGGGTGTTGTTGGCGTAGCCGTCGCCGATGAACGGCGCGCCCTGGGCGGCGTCGGCGGTGCCGGACAGGCCCAGCAGCGCCGAGCCGGCCAGGGCCAGTGCCGCCGCGGCGCGGCCGAAGTTCCTCTTGCTCATGCGTCAGTCCTCCTGCGCCGGTTGATCAGGGGCCTTCGACGGTCGGGATGTACTGCCAGCAGGGGGCGCTGGGGCTGCCGACGGAGTCGGGGTAGCCGTAACCGACGATCAGGGATCCGGTGAGCGGGCCGACGATGCCGTCGGACTGGAGCCACTGGCCGCCGACCATGGCGTCGGTCTGCATCCACTGGACGGCGGCCTTGGTCTTCGGGCCCCAGTAGCCGTCCTCGTCCAGCCGCGCGGGGCGGTTGGCCTTGGTCGTGATGTCGATGAAGCGGTTGAGGTTGTGCTGGACGCACCACACGGCCTGGTGGCTGTTGGGGTAGCCGTCGCCGATGTACGGCGCGCCCTGGGCGGCGCTGGCGGTGCCGGACAGGCCCAGCAGCGCCGAGCCGGCGAGGGCCGCCGCCACCACGGTGCGGCCGATGGTCTTCAGGGTCATGGGACTCTCCTTGCGGGACGGTGGTCGGGGGCGGCGTGCCGTCGGGCACGTACGGCCCCCGGGCGGTACGGGGTGTGGGGCCCGGGCGGGCTCCGCCGCGCGGGACCGGCCTCGGCGAAGGCCGGGAGGTGCTGCCGGTACGCGTCGGATCGGGTGGGCGCCGTCGGCGCGCGGCCACCCTGCTGCGGCGGGGACGCTGCCGTACTCTGCCGGACTCCGTGGTCCGTCCGGAAGGTCTTCCGACGTCCCATCAGTCCCAGGGACGTGTCCCATGGTGCGGACCCGCTCCGTGGGACGTGAGGTGGGGCGCGGGCCCGGGTTCCGGGGAACGCGGATCGAGTGGGGGGGGGGGGGTTGGGGGGGGGGGGGGCGGGGGCGGGGACGGGCAGACAACGGACGCGGCACACCAAAAAAGAAAACAACAACACAAAAAACCA
>NZ_JBHYGR010000083.1:29396-40443 GCF_042738155.1 Kitasatospora sp. NPDC059088
CGCGGGGGGGGGGGCCCCGGGCGGGCGCGGGCGCGCGCGGGGGCGCCCGCCCCCCCCCCCCACGTCCGGACGCGGGGCCGTTCAGTGCTGGTGGCCGGTGGCCGGCTCCTGGGTCGCCGTGGTCGCCGTGGTCGCGGCGGGGGCGGGCGCCATGCTGCCGTCGGCCGTCACGGTGAAGGCGGCGGTGCGGACGGTGCCCTGGTGCCGGAAGTCGAGGAAGAGCCGGTAGCTGCCGCCGCTCGGGGCGGTGGTGGTGAAGCCGATGCCGGGGCCCGGGGTGGTGGTGTCCGGGTGGACGTGGAGGTAGGCGAGGTCGCCGGCGCGCAGGGCGACCAGGTGGCCGTAGGCGCCGAGGTAGGGCTGGAGGTCGGTGACCGGGGCGCCGTCCTTGCTGACGTCCAGGGTGAGGTGGCTGCTGCGGCCGGGGGTGAGGTCGCCGCCGAGGGTGACGGTGTAGCCGTCGACGGTGGCGGTCCGGCCGGTGTCGGGCAGCCGGGCGGGGCGCAGGTCGCCGGCGGCGTGGAGGTCGGCGCCGAGGGTGAGGCCCTCGCTCGCTCCGGCGGGGGTGAAGTCGGCGAACACCCGGTACTCGCCGGCGGCGGGGACGGCGGTGGGGGCGCTCCAGGTGCCGTCGGCGGCGAGGACGGGGTGCAGGTGCTGGAAGGTGGAGAGGTCGCGCGGGGCGACGATCAGGTGGAGTTCCTTCTCGTGCTGCTGCTGGTAGGCGGTGACGGGCTCGCCGTCCGTGCCGAGGATGCGGAAGCGCAGGTCGGTGGGGGAGCCGGCGGTGACGAAGGGCTGGTCGAGGCTGAGGGTGTAGCCGCGTTCGGAGACCTGGAGGCCGCCGGGGAGGCGGTCGGGGTCGGCCGGCCCGCCCCCTGCGTCGTGTCCGGCGTGGGCGGCGGGCCTGGTCGCGGCGGTGCCGGTGCCGGTGCCGGTGGCGTGGCCGACGCCGAGGGCGAGGCCGAAGGCGGCGGCGAGGCCGGTGGTGAAGGCGGTGATGCGCAGGGCGGTGTTCACGGCGGGGTTCTCCTCGGTCGGGGTGAAGGGGAAGGAGTGCCCTGAGTGAATACCCCATGGGGGTATCAGGTCAAGCCGATCCCGCCGCGGAAAAATACCCATGGGGGGTATGGCCCAGGGCTTGCCCTCCCTACCCCCCAGGGGTATAAATGAACCCGGCACCGCCCGATACCCCTCCAGGGTATGACGGCCCGGCCGGACGGACCAGGCGGAACAACTGTCACGAGGAGCAACGATGACCACGCAGGCACCCGCCTCCACGGAGGTGGAACTCTCGATCGGCGGAATGACGTGCGCCTCGTGCGCCGCCCGGATCGAGAAGAAGCTCAACCGGATGGACGGCGTCGCGGCCAGCGTCAACTACGCCACCGAGAAGGCGAAGGTCACCTTCGAGGGCGAGGTCGAGGTGGCCGACCTGATCGCCACCGTCGAGGCCACCGGCTACACCGCCGCGCTGCCCAGGCCCCCGGCCGCCGCCGGCGGCGAGGGCGCCGAGCCGGGCGAGCCCGCCGACGGACTGGCGCCGCTGCGCCAGCGGTTGTTCACCGCCGTCGCCCTGGCCGTCCCGGTGATCGCGATGGCGATGGTGCCGGCCCTGCAGTTCGACAACTGGCAGTGGCTCTCGCTCACCCTCACCGCCCCGGTCGTCACCTACGCCGCCTGGCCGTTCCACCGCGCGGCCTGGACCAACGCCCGGCACGGCGCCGCGACCATGGACACCCTCGTCTCGCTCGGTACCGGCGCCGCGTTCCTGTGGTCGCTGTGGGCGCTGTTCCTCGGTGACGCGGGGATGCCGGGCATGCGGCACGGCTTCGAGTTCACCATCGCCCGCAGCGACGGCGCCTCGAACATCTACCTGGAGGCGGCGGCCGGCGTCACCGCCTTCATCCTGGCCGGTCGCTACTTCGAGGCCCGCTCCAAGCGCACCGCCGGTGCCGCTCTCAAGGCGCTGCTGGAACTGGGCGCCAAGGACGTGACGGTGCTGCGCGGCGGCGCCGAGGTGCGGATCCCGATCGCCGAACTCGCCGTGGGGGACCGCTTCGTGGTGCGGCCCGGCGAGAAGATCGCGACCGACGGCACCGTGGTCGAGGGCGCCTCCGCGGTGGACGCCTCGATGCTGACCGGCGAGTCCGTCCCGGTCGAGGTCGGGGTCGGGGACGCCGTCACCGGTGCGACCGTCAACGCGGGCGGCCGGCTGGTGGTCGAGGCCGCCAGGGTCGGCGCCGACACCCAGCTCGCCCGGATGGCCAAGCTGGTCGAGGAGGCCCAGAACGGCAAGGCCGCCGCCCAGCGCCTCGCCGACCGGATCTCCGCGGTCTTCGTGCCGATCGTGATCACCCTGGCGGTGGCCACCCTCGGCTACTGGCTGGGCACCGGCGAGGGCTGGACCGCCGCCTTCACCGCAGCCGTCGCCGTGCTGATCATCGCCTGCCCGTGCGCCCTCGGCCTGGCCACCCCGACCGCCCTGCTGGTCGGCACCGGCCGCGGCGCCCAGCTGGGCATACTCATCAAGGGCCCGGAGGTCCTGGAGTCCACCCGCAAGGTCGACACCATCGTCCTGGACAAGACCGGCACCGTCACCACCGGCCAGATGACCCTGCTCGCCGTGCACACCGCCGAGGGCGTCACCGAGGCCGAGGTGCTGCGCCTGGCCGGCGCCCTGGAGCACGCCTCCGAGCACCCGATCGCCCGGGCCATCGCCACCGCCGCCGCCAGGGCCGGGGAACTGCCCGCCGTCGAGGGCTTCGAGAACGTGCCCGGCCTGGGCGTCCAGGGTGTGGTGGACGGCCGTGCGGTGCTGGCCGGCCGGGAGGCGCTGCTCAACGAGTGGTCGCAGTACCTGCCCGAGAGCCTCGCCGAGGCCAAGCGCGCGGCCGAGTCGGCCGGTCGCACCGCGATCGCGGTCGGCTGGGACGGCGAGGCCCGGGCCGTCCTGGAGGTGGCGGACGCGGTCAAGCCGACCAGCGCCGAGGCCATCGCGAAGCTGCGGGCCCTGGGGCTCACCCCGGTGCTGCTGACCGGCGACAACAGGGCGGTCGCCGGGGCGGTCGCCGCCGAGGTCGGCATCGCCCCGGAGCACGTGATCGCCGAGGTCATGCCGCAGGACAAGGTCGACACCGTCAAGCGGCTGCAGGCCGAGGGCCGGGTCGTGGCGATGGTCGGGGACGGCGTCAACGACGCGGCCGCGCTCGCCCAGGCCGACCTGGGCCTGGCGATGGGCACCGGGACGGACGCCGCGATCGAGGCCGGCGACCTCACCCTGGTCCGCGGTGACCTGCTGGCCGCCGCCGACGCCATCCGGCTCAGCCGCCGGACCCTCGGCACCATCAAGAGCAACCTGTTCTGGGCCTTCGGCTACAACGTCGCCGCCCTGCCGCTGGCGGCCGCGGGCCTGCTCAACCCGATGATCGCCGGGGCGGCGATGGCCTTCTCCTCGGTCTTCGTGGTCGGCAACAGCCTCCGGCTGCGCCGCTTCCGCTGAGCCGCCGCTGAGCCGCTGAGCCGTCGCCGCAGAGCCGCCGCTGAGCCGCCGCCGCAGGGCCGAGGGCCCCGGAACCGTCGCCCGGTTCCGGGGCCCTCGGCCGTCCGGGGCGCTCCCGGGTTCGTTACTCATCGTGATGGTGAGTCCAGGGCGCCAGGGGTCCGGTTCGTCCGTAGTTGCCACCTGTGACCCGTACTTGGCGGTTGTTTTGCCCGTACTTGGGAGTCCGCTCACCGAAGTCCTACCCCGCCGCGACCGGGCCGAGATGTGACGCTCCGACACTTGTTAGGCAAGCCTTTCCTGCCTTAGGTTCTCGTGCCGTCAGGCCGCCGACCCTCGCTTTCCGAGGGCCCCGGCGGCCGTCCCCTGCCCTTCCGGAGGACCTTCACCATGCCCGGTACCGTGCGGCCCCTGGCCGGCCTGTCCCTCGTCGCCGTCTGCGCCCTCGCCCTCACCGCCTGCGGCAGCTCCGGCGGGACGGGAGGCGCGGACAGCGCCACCGCCGCGGCCGGCCAGACCGTCACCGTCTACAGCGGTCAGCACGAACAGACCGTCAAGGCCCTCACCGAGGACTTCACCAAGCGCACCGGCATCAAGGTCGAACTGCGTTCCGGCGACGAGGCCGAGCTCGCCAACCAGATCCTCCAGGAGGGCGACGCCTCCCCGGCCGACGTCTTCTACGCCGAGAACCCGCCCGCGCTCACCGTCCTCGACGACAAGGGCCTGCTCGCCAAGGTCGCCCCCGACACCCTCAAGTCCGTTCCGGCCGCCGACAGTTCCGGCAACGGCGACTGGGTCGGCGTCTCCGCCCGCAGCTCGGCCTTCCTGGCCGGCACCGGCAAGGCCGCCGACACCGCGCCGCCCGCCTCCGTGCTCGACCTGGCCAAGCCCGAGTGGAAGGGCCGCCTCGGCATCGCCCCCGGCGAGACCGACTTCGCCCCGGTCGTCACCCAGGTCCTCAAGGCCAAGGGCGAGGACGCGACCAAGCAGTGGCTCAAGGGCCTCAAGGACAACGCCAAGGTCTACGACAGCAACGAGACCCTCTCCGCCGCGATCAACAGCGGCGAGGTCGAGGGCGGCGTCATCGACCACTACTACTTCTACCGGATGCGCGACGAGAAGGGCGCCGCCGGGACCCACGCGACCCTGCACTACTTCCCCAAGGGCGACCCGGGCTCGCTGATCGACGTCTCCGGCGCCGGGATCCTCAAGCACGGCAAGCACCAGGCCGCCGCCCAGGCCTTCCTCGGCTACCTCGCCTCCGCGCCCGCCCAGACCGTCATCGCCGACTCCGCCAGCTACGAGTACCCGCTGGTCACCGGCGTCCAGGGCAAGCCCGAACTGCCCGCCCTGGCCGGCCTCGGCACCGTCGCCGACCCGGCCGCGCTCGGCGACGGCAAGCAGGCCCTGGCCCTGCTCCAGGACGCCGGACTGCTCCAGTGACGACCCCCCTGCCCGGGCGGCGGTGGCGGGCCGGCGGCCTGCTCGCCCCCGTCGCCGTCGCCGTCGTCGCGGTGGTCGCCTCGCCGCTCGGCTTCGTCACCGCCCAGGCCGCCCAGGCCGGTTGGCAGCAGGCCCGGCGGCTGCTCGGCCGCCCGCTGATCGCCACCCTGCTCTGGCACACCCTCGGCCTGGCCGCCGCCGTCACCCTCGCCACCGCCGTCCTCGGCTTCGGCGCCGCCTACCTGGTCGAGCGCACCACCCTACCCGGCCGCCGGGCCTGGACCGTCGCGCTCGCCCTGCCGCTCGCCGTACCGGAGTTCGTCCGCGGCTACTCCTGGGTCTCGCTGTTCCGCTCCGTCCACGGCTACTGGGGCGCCGTCCTGGTGATGACCTGCTCGCTCTACCCCCTGGTGTTCCTGCCGGTCGCGGCCGCCCTGCGGCACGGCGACGCCGCCGCCGAGGAGGTGTCCCGCTCGCTCGGCCGCGGCCGGCTCGCCACCCTGTGGCGGGTCACCCTGCCGCTCACCCGGCCCGCCCTGGCCGGCGGCGTCCTGCTGGTCTCGCTCTACCTGCTCGGCGAGTACGGCGCCTTCGCGATGCTGCGCTACACCACCTTCGCCACCGCCGTGTTCACCCAGTACAAGCTCGGCTTCGACGCGGTCTCCGCCTCCCTGCTCACCCTGGTGCTGGTCGGCCTCGCCCTGCTGCTGGTCACCCTGGAGGCCTGGGCCGGCCGCCGGGCGCGCACCACCCGGCACGGCGCCCTGGCCCGCCCCGCCGTGCCCGTACGGCTCGGCGGCTGGACCGCCCCCGCCCTCGGCGCGCTGGCCGCACTGGTCGGCGTCTCGCTCGGGGTGCCGCTGTACGCGCTGGCGTACTGGCTGCTCAAGGGCAGCTCCACCACCCTGCCCTCCGCCTCCGTGCTCGGCGCCACCCTGGCCACCCTCGGCTACGCGCTCGGCGCGGCCGTCGTCGCCACGGCCGCCGCCCTCCCCGTCGCCCTGTACGGCTGGCGGCGCGGCACCCGGCCCGCCCGCACCGCCGAGCGGATCGCCTACCTCACCCGGGCGCTGCCCGGCATCGCGGTCGCCCTCGCGGTGGTCTTCTTCGCCGTCCGCTGGGCCCGGCCGCTCTACCAGCAGCCGCCGATGCTGGTCCTCGGGTACGTCCTGCTGTTCTTCCCGCTGGCCCTCACCGCCGTCCGCGCCGCCCTCGCCCAGGTGCCGCCCGGCGTCGAGGAGGCCGCCCGCTCGCTCGGCACCCGGCCGCTCGCCGTCCTCGGCCGGGTCACCCTGCCGCTGGTGCTGCCCGGCCTCGGCGCCGCCGTCGCCATGGTCGGCCTCACCGCCTCCACCGAACTCACCGCCACCCTGCTGCTGCGCCCCACCGGCACCCAGACCCTGGCCACCCAGTTCTGGGTCTACACCAGCGGCCTCGCCTACGGGGCGGCGGCGCCGTACGCGGCCCTGATGGTGGCGCTGTCCGTCCCCTCCGTCCTGCTGCTCACCCGCCGCCCATCCGGGAGCCCCCGATGACCGGACTCTCCGTCGTCGACCTGCACGCCGCCCACGGACGCAGCCCCGTCCTGCACGGCATCGACCTGACCGTGCCGGACGGCGCGCTCGCCTGCGTCCTCGGCCCCTCCGGCTGCGGCAAGTCCACCCTGCTGCGGGTGCTGGCCGGCTTCCACCCGGCCGCCGCCGGGCAGGTCGTGCTGCACGGCCGCGTGCTCGACGACGGCCGCCGCAGGCTCGCCGCCGAACAGCGGGGCGTCGGCCTCGTCCCGCAGGACGGCGCGCTCTTCCCGCACCTCAGCGTCGCCGCCAACATCGGCTTCGGGCTGCCCCGTTCGCAGCGCCGCGCCCGGGTCGCCGAACTGCTCGACCTGGTCGGCCTGTCCGGCCTGGGGGAGCGCCGCCCGCACCAGCTCTCCGGCGGCCAGCAGCAACGCGTCGCCCTGGCACGGGCGTTGGCGCCCCGCCCGCGCCTGCTGCTGCTCGACGAACCGTTCGCCGCCCTGGACGCGGCCCTGCGGGCCGACCTGCGCCGCGAAGTCGCCTCCGCCCTGCGGCAGTCCGGCACCACGGCGGTGCTGGTCACCCACGACCAGGACGAGGCGCTCTCCTTCGCCGACACCGTCGCCGTCCTGCGCGACGGCCGGATCGCCCAGGCGGGCAGCCCCGAGGAGCTCTACCACCGCCCGGCCGACGCCGCCGTCGCGGGCGTCCTCGGCGAGGCGAACCTGATCCCGGCCGAGGCCAGGGGAGTCGAGGCGCTGACCGCCCTGGGCGCCCTTCCGCTGGCCGACCCCGCGGTCGATTCCGGCGGCGCGCTCGCGCTGCTTCGGCCGGGCCAACTGCGGCTCACCGCCGAGCCGGTGGCGGGCGCCGTCCCGGCGAAGGTGCTCGGCAGCGACTTCCGGGGCCACGACCACCGGGTCGAACTGCGGCCCGGCGCGGCGGGGTTGCCCGAGGTGCTGATCGTCTCCGCCGACCGTCCGTGGCCGGTGGGCGGTGAGGCCTACCTGGCCGCCGCGGGGCCGGTGCACCTGCTGCCGGGGGAGTGAGCGTCCGGGCAGCGCCGGGCGGCCGGGCGGTTGACGGCTGGGCACGCACCTCGCCGACCGGCCCCGGACCGTGCGGTCCGCCGTCGTCACGGCCCCTCGGGCAGGTCCACCGCCTGCCAGCGGTAGGCCGCGTCCTCCTGCCAGACCTGCAACTCGCCCTCCACCACGGCCGCCAGGCACAGGCGCCAGTCGTCCCCCATGGCGAGGGCGACCCGGGTGGCGGGGCGCAGGGTCGGCCGCCACCAGCGGGGGCGCCGGGAGGCTCCGCCGGGCGGCAGGCGCAGCCGGACGCCGCCCGCGCCGGCCAGGGCGACGGTGGGGCCGCCGCGGTGGCCGACCATGGCGATGCCGAGGGAGGGTTCCCCGTCGCCGATCTCGGTGGCGGTGGCGGTCGCCGAGCCGAGGGTGTGCAACTGGGCGGAGCCGTCCGTGCGCAGGGTGGCGGCCTGCGGTCTGGCGGAGGCGCGGGCCAGCGCGCCGGCGCGCAGGGTGCCGGGCGGGCCGAGCGGGACGGGTGGTGAGCCGGAGCCCGGGCGCCAGCTGAGCACGCGCTCGCGGTGCTCGACCAGGACCAGCCAGGCGCCGGGCCGTTCCTCCTCGGCGGCGAGCACCCGGTCGGCGGGGCAGCCGGGGTGCTCCTGGCCGGTGAGGGTGAGGCCGGGGGCCCAGCGGTAGGAGCGCAGGGCGCCGGCGGCGGCGGTCCAGACGGTCAGCTCCCCGGCCGCGCCGACCGCCCCGGCCAGGCCGCTGACCCCGCGGGCGGCCTCCCACCAGCCGGCCGCGGTGCCGACCCACAGGGTGCCGGAGCGGTCCTCGGCGCAGACCACCAGCTCGCCCTGGCGCCCGGCCCAGCCCGCCGCCAACTCCCGTACCGCACCGGGCCCCTGGCCGGCGGGCGGCCGGTGGCCGGTGCGTCCGGGGCCGGCCAGCGCGGTGCCGTCGGCGCCGGCCGTGACCACCAGCGGCCGGCCGGCCCGGTCCGGCAGTACGGCCAGGCCCGCGGTGCGCGCCACCGGGCGGTGGGCGCGCAGCAGTTCGCGGCCGCGGGCGGCCCAGGGGCCGAGCGGGGCGGGGCGCCGGTCGGGCTCGCGGGCGAGCGGTTCGCAGGCCCAGCGGGCCAGTTCCTCGCCGTAACCGGCGGCCAGCAGCTCGGCGCGGGCCTGTTCGGCGGCGAGCCGGTGGTCGAGCCGGCCGTGGTCGGGCAGCAGCAGGGTGCGGGCGAGGGTGCCGACCGCGAAGAGGTCCTTGGCGGTGGTGGGGAAGCCGCCGACCTGTTCGGCCTCCGGCGGTACGTGCCCGGGGGTGAACACGGCGACGGTCAGGGTGTGGTCGAGCGGGGCGAGGAAGGTCAGGTCGATCAGTTTGACCAGGCCCTGGCCGTCCACCAGCACGTTGGCGGGGGAGATGTCGCGGTGGACCCAGCGTTTGCGGTGCAGCTCGTCGACGATCCGGCACAGCCGGGCCAGCACCTCGGCCATCGCGGCCGGACCGCCGCGCTGGGCCCGGGCCCAGGTGTGCAGCGGCACGCCGTCGACCCAGGGCGAGATCTGGTAGCCGAGCAGCCCGCCGGAGGGTGCCGCGCCGGGCCGGTGCGGGGAGGGGCCGAGCAGGAAGCTGGGCACCACCAGGTCGGTGACGCCGAGCCGGTGGGCGTTGTGCGAGACGTCGTCCCAGCGGCCGAGCCAGCGCCGCACCTCGGACGGGTCGCGCTCCAGCATGATCTTCGCGGCGACGAGTTCCCTGATCCCGTTGTGCCCGGTGCGCACCGCCCGCCACACCTCGGCCTCGCCGCCCCGGTGGTGGAACTCCAGCAGCTCGTACTGTTCGGGGTCGAACTCGGGCCCGAAGCGGAGCCCGGGCACCCAACGAGATTCTGACACGCGACCCCCGACGCTTCCTCACCACTGCGGACGCGCGACTGCCGTACGGCCTGCGCGCTGCCCAGGATAGTGCGCATTTCTGTTCGTCCGACCGGAGGAGGGCCTATTCTGATGGGCGCCCGAGCAACATCACGAAACAACGTCAACTCATGGTCGTACGGGGAATGTTGATCATGGAGCGGGACGACATCGAGGCACAGGGGGACGGTGCATGCTGCAGCTTGCGGTGCTGCTGATCGTGGTGGCACTGGCCGGGGCGGCCGCCGTCCTGCTCGCCCGTAGGCGAACCACCCTGGACCCGGCCGGAGTCGCCAAGGCCCTGGCCGCGGCCGCCGGACAGCTCGCCGCCGGAAAGGCCCCGCAGGCCCGCCGCCGCTACGCCCGGCTGGCCCGCCAACTCGCCACCGGACCCGCCGAACTGCGCACCCAGCGCGGCCTCGCCCTGCTCGGCCAGGCCGAGGCCACCATCCCCACCGGCGACCAGCAGGCCACCCTCGCCCTGCACCGCGAGGCCTTCCCGCTGCTCACCGACCCGGCCCGGCAACTGCCCCGCTGGAGCCTGCGCCGGCTCGCCGAGGAACGGACCCAGGCCCCGGACGGCGACCTCGGCCCGGTCCTCGCCTACCTCCGGGCCGCCGCCACCACCGGCACCGGCACCGCCACCGAAACCGGCAGCGCCACCGGAACCGATTCGGGCGAGGACGCCGACGCCGTCGCCCGCACCGTACGGTGGCTCCAGCACCTCTGCCGCGAGGGCACGCCCGAGCAGCGCGACCACGCCACCGACCGGGCCCTCGCCGCCCTGCCCGGCCAGGACTGGCCGGTCCTCGCCCGGGCCGCCCTGTTGAACGCCACCGGCCGCGCCGAGCAGGCCGAACCGCTGCTCGCCGCCGCGGCCCCCGGCGGCGGCGCCGAACTCTGGTTCCGCTGGGGCGCCCAGCTGTTCACCGCGCACCGGGACGAACCCGCCGCCGCCGCCTTCGACGAAGCCCTGCGCCGCGGCCCCGGCGACCCCGGCCCCTGGGGCCGCGGCCCGGCCCTGCGCACCGACAGCCTGCTCTTCCGCGGCCTCGCCCGGCAGCGCCTCGGCGCCACCGACGCCGCCTGGGCCGACCTCGCGGCCGCCGCCACCGAGACCCCCGGCGACCCGCGCCCGCGCTACGCCCTCGGCCGGCTCGCCCTGCTGCTCGGCGCCGACGACCAGGCCCGGGAGCAGTTCACCGCCGCACTCACCGTCCAACCCTCCTTCGCCCCGGCCCGGTTCGGCCTCGCCCTGGTCCACGAACGGGCCCAGCGGCACGCCGAGGCCGCCGCCGACTACCGCACCGGCCTCGGCCAGGTCCCCGACTGGCGCCCCGCCAGGGTCCGGCTCGGCGCCGCCCTGACCGCCGCCGACCGGGCCGCCGAGGCTGAGCCGCTGCTGCGCGCCGAGGCCGACACCGAACCCGACTCCCGCTGGAGCCGGATCGCCGCCTACCACCACGGCCTCGCCCTCGCCCGCACCGGCGACCCGGCCGGCGCCCTCGCCCGCTGGGAACCCCTGGACGACCCCGAACTGCACGTCCGCCAGGCCCTGGCCCGCGACCGGCTCGCCCGCACCCGGCTGGCCGCCGACCACCCCGGCGCCCCCGGCTACCGGTCCGCGCTGCGCGAGGC
>NZ_JBHYGR010000084.1:0-25292 GCF_042738155.1 Kitasatospora sp. NPDC059088
CCCCGCCCACACCACCCCCCGCCCCCCCCCGCCCCCCGCCCCCCGCCCGCGCGCGCGCGCCCCCGGCGCGCGCGGCCGCGCCCCCCCCGCCCCGGTGACCGCTCAAGACCCCTGCGCCGCAGGAGGACTCAGACGAGGACTCAGACGTTGACGCCGAAGTCCTGGGCGATGCCGCGCAGGCCGGAGGCGTAGCCCTGGCCGATGGCGCGGAACTTCCACTCGCCGCCGTTGCGGTAGAGCTCGCCGAAGACCATCGCGGTCTCGGTGGAGGCGTCCTCGGAGAGGTCGTAGCGCGCCAGCTCGACGTTGTTCGCCTGGTTCACCACCCGGATGAACGCGTTGCGCACCTGGCCGAAGTTCTGGCCGCGGTTCTCGGCGTCGTAGATCGACACCGGGAAGACGATCTTCTGCACGTCGGCCGGGACGGTGGCCAGGTTGACCTTGATCGCCTCGTCGTCGCCCTCGCCCTCACCGGTCAGGTTGTCGCCGGTGTGCTCGACCGAGCCGTCCGGGCTCTTCAGGTTGTTGAAGAACACGAAGTTCCCGTCCGAACCGACCTTGCCCTGCTCGTTGCAGAGCAGCGCGCTGGCGTCCAGGTCGAAGTCCGTACCGGTGGTGGTCCGGACGTCCCAGCCCAGGCCGACCACGACGGCCTGGAGACCCGGCGCCTCCTTGGTGAGCGAGACGTTGCCGCCCTTGCTGAGGCTGACTCCCACGTGTCCTCCAAGAATCGGGAGGCACGGGTGGTGCCCCCGGGTGGTGCGGTTCTCGGCGCCGACCGACGAAAAACGGACGTACGCCGCACTCCGCCAACGGCCCGAGCGTAGTACCGGGTTCCCGTACGCACGCCCGAACGACGGGGCCGGAGGGTCGCACGGGCCCCGTGGGGCCGTCCGGGGGGCTCAGAGGCCCGCCAGGGCCTTGAGGTACTCCTGCTCGTCCCGGGCGTCCGGGAGGCCGTTGACGACGCTCCAGCGCACCGTGCCGGCCTTGTCGATCACGAAGGTGCCGCGCAGCGGGCAGCCCTTCCGCTCGTCCAGGACGCCGTAGGCCCGGGTGACCTCGCCGTGCGGCCAGAAGTCGGCCAGCAGCGGGAACTCCAGGCCCTCCCGGTCGGCGAGGACCCGCTGGGAGAACTGCGAGTCGCAGGAGACGCCGAGCACCTGGACCTCGTCGTTCTGCAGCCCGGCCAGCTCGCGCTGGATCGCGCCCAGCTCGCCGGTGCAGACGCCGGTGAAGGCGAACGGGTAGAAGACCAGGACGACGTGCTTGCGGCCGCGGAAGTCGGCCAGCCGGACCGTCTCCCCGTGCTGGGTGCTGAGCTCGAAGTCCGGAGCCTGGGTGCCGATCTCGATGGCCATGAGCGGGACCTTTCTGACGCGACCTGGCCGCGCTACGGGCACGGCAGGCGACATCCTCGCATCCGTTGACCGACGTTCGGCCGAACGGATGACGCCGCCCACCGGAAGGCCCACCCCTTCCGCCCTGAGCGAACGCACAGAACACCCGGAACACCCGACTCCCGGATCGCCCGGATCGCCCGGAACGCCCGCGGCACCCGCACCCCCGGCCGCCCGGGGAGCCGCACGAAAAAACGCCGGGCCCCGACGGAGGAGGTCCTCCGAAGGGGCCCGGCGCGAGGCTCGGGGCCCGTTCAGCGCTGCTTGGGCTGCTTCGCCGTGGACTTGGTCGCCAGCCGGGTCGCCGCCCAGTCCTTGGCCACCGCGATCGAGCTGGTCTGCGACAGGCCGGAGGTCTTCGCCGCGTCCGCGATGTCGGACGCCTCGATGTGGCCGTCCCGGCCGGTCTTGGGCGTCAGCAGCCAGATCAGCCCGCCCTCGGCCAGGTACTCCAGGGCGTCCACGAGGGAGTCGGTGAGATCCCCGTCCTCGTCGCGGTGCCACAGCAGGACGGCGTCCGCGACGTCGTCGTAGTCCTCGTCGACGAGCTCCGTCCCGGTGATCTCCTCGATGCCCTCACGGAGATCCTGGTCAGTGTCTTCGTCGTACCCCAGCTCCTGGACGATCTGGCCTTCTTCGAAGCCGAGACGGGTCGCCGGGTTGGACTTGTCCGCGGGGTCCGCGGTCGCGCTCACGGGAATAACCTCCAGTATTCGGCCCGGCATCCATGCCGAGGCTGTGGCCGTAGTCCACACGGGCGCGGCGGTTCGCGCAAGTACCCGACCGCCGATCCCCCCCAAAGGTTGACGTGTCGCAGCGGGACACGCCGGGCGAGGTGTCGGGAATCACACCGATTTGCCCTTCTCTGCGTGGGACAAGGATGCTTCGGGTGGTCCCGGCCCACAGGCCGTACGCGTGCCCGAGATGCGAACGGCATTCGGGGTCCGCGCGTGCGCGGGCGTAGAGTCTCCTGTTGGCCCTCACCCCGGCCGCCCGCCATCGGGCGGACGGGACACCAGGTCGGACCACCTCTTTTCGTAACACCCGGGGGTGTGCGGAGCGGACGAAGAAGCCCGCGACGCGCACCACCAGACCGTTCCGTCCACCAGGCGGAACGGTTACCGATCGGTAGAGATGACGGATCTCCGAGCGCGGTAGCACGATGGAGGCGGCGCGACACACCTCAGTTTCGACCGACAGTGAAGGAACAGCGTGGCTTCCGGATCCGATCGCAACCCGATCATCATTGGCGGCCTTCCGAGTCAGGTCCCGGACTTCGATCCCGAGGAGACCGCGGAATGGCTGGAGTCGCTCGATGCGGCCATCGACGAGCGGGGGCGTGAGCGTGCCCGTTACCTGATGCTGCGGCTGATCGAGCGCGCCCGCGAGAAGCGTGTCGCCGTGCCCGAGATGCGCAGCACGGACTACGTGAACACCATCGCGACCAAGGACGAGCCGTTCTTCCCCGGCAACGAGGAGATCGAGCGCAAGATCCTCAACGCGACCCGCTGGAACGCGGCCGTCATGGTCTCCCGGGCGCAGCGCCCGGGCATCGGCGTCGGTGGGCACATCGCCACCTTCGCCTCCTCCGCGTCGCTGTACGACGTCGGCTTCAACTACTTCTTCCGCGGCAAGGACGCCGAGGGCGAGTCGGGCGACCAGATCTTCTTCCAGGGTCACGCCTCCCCCGGCATCTACGCCCGCGCCTTCCTGCTGGACCGACTCACCGAGCAGCAGCTCGACGCGTTCCGCCAGGAGAAGTCGAAGGCCCCGTACGGCCTGTCCAGCTACCCGCACCCGCGGCTGATGCCGGACTTCTGGGAGTTCCCGACCGTCTCGATGGGCCTCGGCCCGCTCGGTGCGATCTACCAGGCGCGGATGAACCGCTACCTGGAGCACCGGGGCATCAAGGACACCTCGGACTCGCAGGTCTACGCCTTCCTCGGCGACGGCGAGATGGACGAGCCCGAGTCGCTCGGCCAGCTCTCGCTGGCCGCCCGTGAGGGCCTGGACAACCTGACCTTCGTGGTCAACTGCAACCTGCAGCGCCTGGACGGCCCGGTCCGCGGCAACGGCAAGATCATCCAGGAGCTGGAGTCCCAGTTCCGGGGCGCCGGCTGGAACGTGATCAAGCTGGTCTGGGACCGCAGCTGGGACCCGCTGCTCGCGCAGGACCGCGACGGCGTCCTGGTCAACAAGCTGAACACCACGGTGGACGGCCAGTTCCAGACCTACGCCACCGAGACCGGCCAGTACATCCGCGACCACTTCTTCGGCGGCGACCTGCGCCTGCGCGCCATGGTCGAGAACATGACCGACCAGCAGATCCAGCACCTGGGTCGCGGCGGCCACGACCACAAGAAGATCTACGCGGCGTTCAAGGCCGCCCGCGAGCACCAGGGCCAGCCGACGGTCATCCTGGCCCAGACGGTCAAGGGCTGGACGCTGGGCCCCAACTTCGAGGGCCGCAACGCCACCCACCAGATGAAGAAGCTGACGGTCGAGGACCTCAAGCGCTTCCGCGACCGGCTGCACCTGCCGATCACCGACAAGCAGCTGGACGAGGGCTACCCGCCCTACTACCACCCGGGCCGCGACTCGGAAGAGATCCAGTACATGCACGACCGCCGCAGCGAGCTGGGCGGCTACGTGCCGACCCGCAAGGTGCGCCCGCGCAAGCTGGAACTGCCCGGCGACGACGCATACAAGGCGGTCAAGAAGGGCTCCGGCAACCAGACCATCGCCACCACCATGGCGTTCGTCCGGGTGCTCAAGGACCTCATGCGGGACAAGGGCATCGGCAACCGCTTCGTGCCGATCGCGCCGGACGAGTACCGCACCTTCGGCATGGACTCGCTGTTCCCGTCGGCGAAGATCTACAACCCGCTGGGCCAGACCTACGAGTCGGTCGACCGCGACCTGCTGCTGGCCTACAAGGAGTCGCCGACCGGCCAGATGCTGCACGACGGCATCTCCGAGGCCGGCTGCACCGCCTCGCTGATCGCCGCCGGTTCGTCCTACGCGACCCACGGCGAGCCGCTGATCCCGGTGTACGTCTTCTACTCGATGTTCGGGTTCCAGCGCACCGGCGACCAGTTCTGGCAGATGGCCGACCAGCTGGCCCGCGGCTTCGTGATCGGCGCCACCGCCGGCCGAACCACGCTGACCGGTGAGGGCCTGCAGCACGCCGACGGCCACTCGCACCTGCTGGCCTCGACCAACCCCGGCGTCGTCGCGTACGACCCGGCGTACGGCTTCGAGATCGCGCACATCGTCCAGGACGGTCTGCGGCGGATGTACGGCTCCAGCGCCGAGCACCCGCACGGCGAGGACGTGTTCTACTACATGACCGTCT
Organism: Kitasatospora sp. NPDC059088; assembly: GCF_042738155.1. Classification (NCBI taxonomy): domain Bacteria; kingdom Bacillati; phylum Actinomycetota; class Actinomycetes; order Kitasatosporales; family Streptomycetaceae; genus Kitasatospora; species Kitasatospora sp. NPDC059088. The sequence goes on from NZ_JBHYGR010000084.1 coordinate 4,756, forward strand.
ACAACGAGCCGATCAAGATGCCGGCCGAGCCCGAGAACGTGGACGTCGAGGGCATCCTCAAGGGTCTGCACCGGTACGCGCCGGCCACCGCCGGCCAGATCCCGGCCCAGATCCTCGCCTCCGGCGTGGCCGTGCCGTGGGCCCTGGAGGCCCAGCGCATCCTCGCCGAGGAGTGGAACGTCAAGGCCGACGTCTGGTCCGCGACCTCCTGGAACGAGCTGCGCCGCGACGCGGTGGAGGCCGAGGAGTTCAACCTGCTGCACCCCGAGGAGCAGCAGCGGGTGCCGTACGTCACCCAGAAGCTCCAGGGCGCCGAGGGCCCGGTCGTCGCCGTGTCCGACTGGATGCGCGCCGTTCCGGACCAGATCGCCCGCTGGGTGCCGGGCCAGTACCAGTCGCTGGGCGCCGACGGCTTCGGCTTCGCCGACACCCGCGGTGCGGCCCGTCGCTTCTTCCACATCGACGCGCAGTCGGTCGTCCTGGGCGTGCTCACCGAGCTCGCCAAGCAGGGCAAGATCGACCGCTCGGCGCTGAAGGACGCGATCGACCGCTACCAGCTGCTGGACGTGACCGCGGCCGACCCGGGTGCCGCCGGCGGCGACGCCTGATCACCCGCTAGCGCCTGAGAGGGGCCGGACTCCCGTACGGGGTCCGGCCCTTCGGCGTTCCCGCCCCGGACACCCGGGTCAGGTCCTACGCTCGACGCCATGACGAACCGGAGCACGCACCACCACCCCGAACCCGCCGACGGCGCGGGAGAGTTCAACCGCAAGGTGATCGCCGAGTTCCGGGCCGGCGCGGGGGTGGTGGGCGGCGACCTCGCCGGGATGCCGCTGCTGCTGCTCACCGTGGTCGGCGCCCGCAGCGGCGAGCCGCGCACCACCCCGCTGGTCCACCTGCCGGACGGCGAGCGGCTGGTGGTCTTCGCCTCCAACGGCGGCAGCGACACCGACCCGGTCTGGTACCGCAACCTGGTCGCCCACCCGGAGGTCACCGTCGAGCTCGGCACCGAGCGCTACCCGGCCGTGGCGGCCGCGGTCGACCCGGCCGAGCACGACGCGCTCTGGGCCCGCCAGTCGGCCGCCCAGCCGCAGTTCGCCGAGTACCGCGAGGCCGCCCGGACGATCCCGCTGGTGGCCCTCACCCGGGTCTGAGCGGCACCCCGGGCAGCACGACGGCCCCGGTCTCCCCCACGGAGTCCGGGGCCGTCCGCCGGCCGGCTCAGATGTGCACGGCCGGGCCCGCGTCGGTCTCGCCGCGGCGGGTCAGCAGGGCCAGCAGGGCGGCGCCGAACGCCACCACCGCGGCCACCATGAAGGCCAGCGACATTCCGCTGACGAAGGACTGGTGCACGGCGCCGGCCATCAGGTCCACCGCCTGCTGCGGGGTACCGGGCGGGGCCGGCGGGGCGATGCCCAGCTGGGCGGCCTGCTTGAGGCCCGCGGCCGCCTGCGGGTCCTCGACCGGCGGCAGGCCGGCCTTGGCCCAGTTGCCGGGCAGCACGTCGCCGACCTTGGCGGCCATCAGGGCGCCCAGCACGGCGGTGCCCAGGCTGCCGCCGACCTGCATCGCGGCCTGCTGGAGGCCGCCGGCCACGCCGGACAGCTCCAGCGGGGCGTTGCCGACGATGACCTCGGTGGCGCCGACGATGACCGGGCTGATGCCGAGGCCCATCAGGACGAACCAGAGCGACATCACGCCGGTGCCGGAGCCGGTGTCCAGGGTGGACATGCCGACCATCGCCCCGGTGGTGAGCAGCATCCCGACCATGATCGGGATCCGCGGGCCGAGCTTGCCGATCGCGAGGCCCGCCAGCGGCGCGCCGACGATCATCATGCCGGTCATCGGCAGCAGGTGGATGCCGGCGTCGACCGGCTTCATCCCGTGCACGTTCTGGAGGTAGAAGGTCACGAAGAAGATCGCGCCGAAGAACGCGAAGGCCATCAGCACCATCAGCAGCACGCCCGCCGACAGCGGCACCGAGCGGAACAGGCTCAGCGGGATCAGCGGCTCCTTCGCCCGGCCCTGCCAGAGCGCGAAGAGCACCATCAGCAGCACCGCGCCGCCCAGGAACAGCAGCGTCCGGGCGTCGCCCCAGCCCCACTCGGGGGCCTTGATGATCCCGAAGACCAGCGCGAACATCCCGACCGAGAGCAGCCCGATGCCCGGCAGGTCGAAGGACTTCGCGGCGTTCTCGGCCCGGACGTCCTTGAGGATCCACAGGCCTAGGGCCACCGCGGCCAGGCCGACCGGGATGTTGATGAAGAACACCGACTCCCAGTTGACGTGCTCGACCAGCAGGCCGCCGACGATCGGGCCGGCCGCGGTGGACGCGCCGATCACCCCGCCCCAGATGCCGATCGCCATGTTGAGCTTGTCGGCCGGGAAGGCCCCGCGCAGCAGGCCGAGCGCGGCGGGCTGGAGCAGCGCGCCGAACAGGCCCTGGAGGACGCGGAAGGCGATCACGGTCTGGATGTTGCCCGCGAAGCCGATCGCGGCCGAGGTGGCGGCGAAGCCGACCGCGCCGACCAGGAAGGTGCTCTTGTGGCCGAAGCGGTCGCCGATCTTGCCGGCGGTGATCAGGAAGACCGCGAGCGCCAGCAGGTAGCCGCTGGTGACCCACTGGATCTCGGAGGGCGCGGCCTTGAGCTTCTCCTGGATCACCGGGTTGGCGATCGCGACGATCGTGCCGTCCAGGGCGACCATCATCACGCCGACCGCGACGGTCAGCAGGGTCAGCCAGGGGTGCCCCTTGAGCCCTCCCCCGGCCGGCGGCTTCGACGGCGGCGCCGCGTCCGCCTCGGAGTTCTTGACGACGGACTGACTCATCTGGGCCCTCCGGGGGCGTGACAGAGACCGGCACGTGGTGGTGGCGCTGCGACGACCCACCCGTCCCCACGAGTGCCCGGCCGACGAGCGCCACTCCGGCAGATTATGTCAGCGACTGACATTCGGCAAACAGTGACTTGTGGCCGGAACTGCCATTTGTCAGGCGGCTAAGGTTGTGCTCCCACCCGCCACACCCGCGCCCCGGAAGGCCCCCGCCATGGCCGCTCGCACCCCCCGCCCCGTCGGCACCCCGGAGGACCTCGGCCGGGCCCCCGGCCTGCGCGAGCGCAAGAAGCAGCAGACCCGGGACGCCCTGGTGCAGGCCGCCCACGCGCTCTTCCTCGGCCAGGGCTTCGCCAGGACCACCGTCGACGAGATCGCCTCCGCCGTCGACGTCTCCCAGCGCACCTTCTTCCGCTACTTCGCCAACAAGGACGAGGTCGCCCTCGCCGTGATGGCCGACGCCGAGGACTACTTCATCCACTGCCTGCACCACCGGCCCGCCGAGGAGACCCCGCTCCAGGCCCTGCGCGCCTCGATCGTCCAGGCCTGGCGCGACCTCGGGAACGCCCGGGCCTCCGGCCCCAACTCCATCGGCAGCGCCCTCGAACTGCTGCGCATCATCGAGGACACCCCCGCCCTGCTCGCCGCCCACCTGCGCCGGGTCACCGAGCAGGAGCGGCTGGTGGTCCAGGTGCTCGCCGAACGCGAAGGACTCGACCCCGCCGAGGACCTGCGCCCGGTCGTGCTCGCCGCCGTCTTCGGCAGCCTGCTGCGCGCCGCCCACCTCTCCTGGACCGCCGAGCAGGAACCGGCCGGCCCCGAGGGCATGGTCGTGGTGATCGAGCGCTACTTCGACCAGCTCGGCCCCGCCCTGGCCGGCCACTGGCGCGACCACCCGTAACGCCCGCAGCGCCCGCCCGTAGTACCCGGGTACCACCCCGTACCCGGGTGGTACCCGGAGGTTCGCGCTCCAGTCCGACGCGCGACCCGGGCCCGTGCTCCTAGGCTGGCCCGCGATGAAGACGCTCACCGCCGCCGACGCCCGCAGGTTCGCCGCCCGACAACTGCGCACCCTGCGGCAGAACCTGACCATCTCCAGCGAGAACGAGACCCCGCTGCTCGGGAACTCCCGCCGACGCTGGGTGCGCAGGATCCCGTTCGCCGTCGCGATCATCCTCCAGGCCTCGCTGATCCCCTCCGGGATCGCCACCCTGGTCGGCTTCTACGGCCTGGTGCTGCCGGTCGCCGCCGCACTCACCGTCGCCCAGACCACCCCGCTGTTCCTCGCCATCACCCGCCCGCTGGCCGCCTGGTGGATCAGCGCCCCCACCCTGGTCCTCACCGCCGCCATCACCGCCCGCCACCACCAGCTGATGGGCAGTTGGCCGTGGACGGCACCGATGATCATCGCGTACCTCTTCCTGCTGCTCGCCCTCGGGCTGCGCGAGCGCCGGGCCACCGTGGTCTCGGTCTGGATCGCCACCTTCCTGCTCACCGTCCTCACCACCACCCTCGGACTGCCCCGGACCGGCGACGGCACCACCGTGCTGCTGATCGCGCTCAGCGGAGCCGTCCTGCTGCTCGGCTGGGCCGTGCAGGACCGCGCGGTCGCCCGCCGGCTGCTCACCGAGCAGGAGCAGATCAGCGAGGTGGAGCGCGAGCGGCGCACCCTGCTGGAGGAACGCGCCCGGATCGCCCGGGAGTTGCACGACGTGGTGGCCCACCACATGTCGGTGATCGCGGTACAGGCCGCCAGCGCGCCGTACCGGATCCAGGGCGTCCCGGACGACGCCGCCGAGGAGTTCACCGCGATCGCCGGCACCGCGCGCGCGTCACTGGCCGAGATGCGCCGGCTGCTCGGGGTGCTGCGCAGCGAGGACGCCTCCAGGGAGAAGGCCCCGCAGCCGGGCGTGGCCCAACTCGCCCAGCTGGTCGAGACGGTGGGGCGGGCCGGGGTGCCCGCCGAACTGGCCGTGGACGAGGGGCTGGCCGAGCTGGTGCCGCAGGCCGTCGGCCTCTCCGTCTACCGGATCGTCCAGGAGGCGCTGGCCAACGTGGTCCGGCACGCCCCCGGCGCCCGGACCTGGGTGTCGCTGTCGGCGGACGGCCCGGAACTACGGCTCACCGTGGTCAACGCGCCCCCGTCCCAGCACACCGAGTCACTGGAGGCCTCGGTCGAGGGCACCGGGCACGGCCTGGTCGGCATGCGTGAACGCGTCCGGCTGGTCGATGGCAGGCTGGACACCGGCCCGCTGCCGGACGGCGGCTTCAAGGTGGCCGCCGTCCTGCCGCTCGACCCACCCCAGGAGACACCCGTATGACCATCCGCGTGATCATCGTCGACGACCAGGCCATGGTGCGGGCCGGCTTCGCCGCCCTGCTCAACGCGCAGAGCGACATCGACGTGGTGGGGGACGCGGCGGACGGCGCCCAGGCCCTGGAGGTCACCGGCCGCACCCACCCGGACGTGGTCCTGATGGACGTCCGGATGCCCGTCATGGATGGCCTGGAGGCCGCCCGGCGACTGCTCGACCCCGACGTCCCCGGCGCCCACCGGCCCAAGGTGCTGATGCTGACCACCTTCGACGTGGACGACTACGTGTACGAGGCGCTGCGCGCCGGGGCCAGCGGCTTCCTGCTCAAGGACGCCCCGCCGGCCGACCTGATCGCCGCGGTCCGGGTGGTCGCGGCCGGCGAGGCCCTGCTCGCCCCCTCCGTCACCCGGCGGCTGATCGCCGACTTCGCCCGCACCAAGCCCGCCAGGCGCCGCGACCCCAAACTGCGGCTCAACGGCCTGACCCCGCGGGAGACCGAGGTGCTGGGGCTGATCGCCCGCGGCCTGTCCAACCAGGAGATCGCCGCCCAGCTGGTGCTCGCCGAACAGACCGTCAAGACCCACATCGGGCGCATCCTCGGCAAGCTCGACCTGCGCGACCGCGCCCAGGCCGTGGTGCTGGCCTACGAGTCCGGCCTGGTAACCCCCGGCGAGTAAGGGGGGTTGTCCCCCTCATACCCCGGTAGCACCGGGTAGTTGGCCCCGCGGTGTGACGTCCGCGGGGCCGTCGTCTTCCTACCTTCCTCCTCGTCGAAAGCCGAAGCCGGCTGCCGAACGGACGAGGGAGAACAGGGACATGCGCAAGCTCCGTACCAAGCGGGCGCTCGCCGCCACCGCGCTGGCACTGGCGGCGGCACTCGGCGCGGGTGGCTGGGCCGCCGACACCCAGGCCGCCGTCACCGGCCCGCCGCCCGGCAGCGCCGCCTGGACCGCCGACACCGCACTCGGCCTGCGCCTCCCCGACCCGGCCACCAGCACCCCCGCCCAAGTCGCCGCCTTCTTCGCCGGGTTGACGCCCGCCCAGCAGCAGGCCCTGGCCGCCCGACACCCCCTGGTGGTCGGCAACCTGGACGGCGCCCCGGTCCCGCTCCGGTACCGGGCCAACACCCTGGCCCTCACCGCCGAACGCGACCGGGAACTCGCCCGGACCACCGACCCGGCCCTCACCCCGCAGGACCAGCAGGCCGCCCGCACCCGCGCCGAGCGCTACCGCACCCTGCTGGACGGCGGCCGGCAGGTCCTCGCCTTCGACCCGCGCGGCCGCGGCCAGGTCGCCGAGGTGTTCGGCGACCTCACCACCGCCCCCCGCACCGCCGTGATCGTCCCCGGCTCCGACATCGACCTGCTCACCTTCGACCGCGCCACCGAGCCGTACGGCACCCCCGTCGGCATGGCCCGCGCCCTGTACCGGGCCACCGACGGGCGGACCGCCGTGATCGCCTGGGCCGGCTACACCACCCCGGTCGGCGTCGGCGTCGACGCCGCCACCGAGGACCTCGCCCGGGCCGGCGCCGACCGCCTCGACCGGTTCCTGGACGGACTCGCCGCCAGCACGACCCCGCAGGCCCCGCCCACGGTGTTCTGCCACAGCTACGGCTCGGTGGTCTGCGGCCTGGCCCGCCCGACCCCCGCCCGGGCCTCCGGCCTGGTGGTGCTCGGCTCGCCCGGCATGGGCGTGGACTCGGCCGCCGACCTCGACCCCGCGGTGCCGCTCTGGGCCACCGCCCGCAACGACTCGGACTGGATCGGCGACGTGCCCAACGTCCGGTTCCTCGGCCTCGGCCACGGCGCCGACCCGACCGACCCCGGCTTCGGCGCCCGCCCGCTGCCGTCCACCGGATCCCACGGCCACACCGGCTACTTCACCCCCGGCACCGCCTCCCTCGCCGCCTACGCCGCCATCGCCCAGGGCCGCTGAGCCCCACCCCCCGCCAAGGAAGGAGCACCACCATGGCCCGCCCCACCAGCACCCTGCCCCACCCCGTCGCCGCCCTGCGCCGCGCCGCCGCGAAGGTCGACGCGAAGACCCCCGCGAGCCGCGACCGCGCCCTGGACGGCCTGCGCGCCCTCGCCCTGCTCTCCGTCCCGATCGGCCACTGGATGCTCGGCGGCCTGACCCTCTCCGCCGACGGCGCCCTGCACAACGCCAGCCCGCTCTCCGTCCTGGGCGGCCTCGCCCCGGCCAGCTGGGTGCTCCAGATGCTCGGGGTGTTCTTCCTGGTCGGCGGCCACTCCTCGGTCCGCTCGCTGGAGCGGGCCCGGGAGAAGGGGCTGACGTACGGGAGTTGGCTGCGGGCCCGGACGGTCCGGCTGCTGCGGCCGGTGCTGGGGGTGACGGCGGTGTGGGCGCTGCTGATCCCGCTGCTGCCCCGGCTCGGGGTGCCCGCGGACACCCTGCGCACCGGCGCCACCCTGGTGGTGCAGCCGCTCTGGTACATCGGGGTGTACCTGGCGCTGACCGCGCTCACCCCGCTCTGCGTGGCCTTCGGGCGGCGGCTCGGCCCGTGGTCGGCGGGCCTGCTGGTGGCCTCGGTCGCGCTGGTCGACCTGCTGCGGTACGGGCCGTGGGCCGAGGCGGTGCCGTCCTGGCTGGGGCTGCTGAACCTGCTGCCGGGCTGGATGTTCGGCTACCAGCTGGGCGTGCTGTGGGCGCAGGGCCGGCTCGGCCGGTCGGCCGCCCGGGTGCTGCTGTTCGGCGGCGCGGCGCTGTTCGCGGTCCTGCTGGTGGTGTTCCACTACCCGGCGAGCATGGTCGGGGTGCCGGGCGTCGAGCGGACCAACTCGCACCCGCCGTCCCTGCTGGTGCTGGCCCTGGCCGCGGTGCAGTGCGGCGCGGCGGTGCTGCTGCGGGAGCGGCTGGGCCGGCTGCTGACCCGCCGTCCGCTGGTGTGGCTGCCGGTGGTGGCGGTCAACCTGTCGGCGATGACGATCTTCTGCTGGCACCAGAGCGCGATGCTCGCGGTGGCCGTGCCCGGCGCGGCCGGCCTGGGCGCCCTGCCGGGGCTGACCACCGCGCCGGACTCGCTCGGCTGGGTGGCCGCCCGGCTGGCCCTGCTGCCGCTGTTCGGGGCCGCCCTGGTGACGATCGGGTGGTTCACCCGGCGCTTCGACGGGCCGTGGACGGCCTTCTCCCGGGCCGGCAAGGCGCTGGCGGGCGCGGCGGCGGCGCTGTTCGCCGCGTACGCGCTGGGCATGGTGTGACACCCCGGCGACCACGCCGGCGATCACCGCTCCGAAGGGGCGCGCAACCGAACGGTGCGCGCCCCTTCGGCCGTTCCAGCGCATCCCCGGAAGGGGCACCGCTCCAAGGGAGGCACGGCACATGCGTGCCACCACGCACTGTGATGTTCTGTGACGGTCGGCGACCATCGCTGGACCGCGCCCGCCCACGGCCCGTCCGTCCGCATTCGCCCCCTCCCCGAACACCCCTCCCTCCCCGAGGAGATCCATGCCCCCGTCCCCGTCCCGCCCGCGGTCCCGGCCCCGGGGCCGCCACCGGCTGCCGGCCGCCGCCGTGGTCCTCGCGGTCACCACCGGAAGCCTGTTGAGCGCCGCCGCCCCGGCACTCGCCCACGGCGGGGACGACCTCGCCCCGCACGTCGACTCCCGCCGGGTCGCCGAGGAGGTGCGGCAGGACGAGTTCGCCGCCCTCGGCCGGGAGCACGCCGAGGAGCACGCCCGGATGCGCGCGGCCGTCCGCGGCGTCGGCGACTACCCGCAGACCACCCGCAGACCACCCGCACCAACCGGTACAACGCCCTGACCGCCTCCCAGGCCCAGCTCAACAAGGCCTTCGCGCCGGAGACCTTCGGCGCCTTCAAGGAGTACTTCCCCTCCCCCGACTTCGGCGACCACGTCGCCCTGCTGCCCACCGGCAAGGTCCTGCTGTTCTCCTTCGAACGGATCGAGACCAACCCCGAGAAGGAACCCGCCCCCACCCAGACCATCGGCAAGGAGAACGCCGGCCGGGCCTTCCTCTGGGACCCGGCCAAGGGCACCGGCAAGGACGCCTTCCGGCGGGTCGACCCGCCGGTCCCGGACATGCCGGACGGCCTGGACGAGCCCCGCCCGGTGCCGTTCTTCTGCTCCGGGCACTCCTTCCTGCCCAACGGCATGCTCGGCGTCTTCGGCGGCAACCTGGGCGGCACCGGCGGCACCGGCGCCAAGCTCTCGCTGGTCTTCGACCCGTGGACGGAGACCTGGACCCGCAACCCCGACATGTCGGTGGGCCGTTGGTACCCCTCGGTGGTCACCGGGGCCGACGGCCGGGACTGCTTCCTGCCCGTCCCGGACCGCCAACGGGTCAGCGGCAGCAGCGAGTTCTGGGTCTTCTGCGGCCAGAGCTACCGCCGGATCTCGGTCGCCGACGGCAGCGGGCACCCGGACCGACTGGTCGACGGCGACCGGACCTGCGACAACTGGGCCTCGCTCGGCTGAGCGCCGCCCGCGCCCCGCGCCCCCGCGCCCACCCGGGGGTGCGGGGGCGCGCAGCGGGGCCCTGCTCTACCCTGCCGCCATGGTGACGTTCGACGAGTTCCGCGCGATGGCCCTGGCCCTGCCGGAGGCCGCCCAGGAACCGACCTGGGGCATCCAGACCCTGCGGGTGCGCGGCAAGGTCTTCGCGATGGGCGACCCCGACGGCGACAGCGTCACCGTCAAGGCCACCCGCGAGGACCAGGCCGAACTGATCGCCGCCGAGCCCGAGGTGTTCTCCTTCGCGCGCTACGTCGGACGCCACGGCTGGGTGAGCGTCCGACTGGACCTGGTCGACCCGGAGGAGCTGCGCGACGTGGTCACCGAGGCCTGGCGGCGGACGGCCCCCAAGAGGGTGGTCTCCGAACATGACGCCCGCCACTCCGCTTAGCACCGCCGGAACGGCCACACAAGGACGTCGGGAGGACACTCCCGGTTCATGTGATCCATCCCACAGTTTGGGCGTGTCCGTCACCCTCCTGTGACCTCTACGCTTTCCCAGGGAAGTCAGCAAGTCCATTTCGCACCCTCCGGGCACCGCCCGAGAAACGGTGACGGGCCCCAAGGGAGTTGGTGCGGTGCGCAACCGTCGACGCTGGAAGCGGGTACTGATCGGGGCGTTCGCGGGTTGTGCCGTGCTCGCCGACGCGGGTGCCTCGGCAGCCGCCGCCGCGGTCTCCTCGGAGCAGCTGGCGATCTCCACGCCTCCGGCCGGCAGCGCCGCCTGGATCCAGGACCACTCCTTCGGCCGCGTCCTGCCCGACCCGGCCACCACCAGCCCGGCCGACGCCGCCGCCTTCTTCGCCTCGCTCGCCCCCACCGAGCTGGACCGGCTGATCAAGGACTACCCGCTGGTCGTCGGCAACTACGACGGCGCCCCGCTGGACCTGCGCTACCGCGCCAACCGGATCGCCCTGGCGAACGAGCGCGACGCCGCCCGGGCCCGCGCGGCCGACAAGAAGCTGGACGCCGACACCCGCGCCCTGGCCGTCTCCCGCGCCAACGACGTCGACCACCTGCTCACCCCCGACCGGCAGGTCCTCGCCTTCGACCCGCGCGGCCGCGGCCTGGTCACCGAGGTCTGGGGCGACCTCGCCGACGCCGAGCACGTCTCCGTCATCGTCCCCGGCTCCGACGCCGACCTCGGCCACTTCGACCAGGCGGCCGAGCCGCTGCGCTCCCCGGCCGGCATGGCCCGCGCCCTGTACTCCGAGGAGCAGCGCCAGGCCCCGGGCACCCGCACCGCCGTGATCGCCTGGACGGGGTACGTCACCCCCTCGGGCCTCGGCCCGGACGCGGCCACCTCCCGGCTCGCCGACGTCGCCGCGCCCCGGCTGGAGCGACTGCTGGCGGGCCTGCGGGAGACCACCCGCCCGGACGCGCCCCCGGCGCTGCTCTGCCACTCGTACGGCTCGGTGGTGTGCGGCACCGCCGCCCCGAAGATCCCGCGGGCGGCCGCCTCGCCGTCCGACACCTCCGGCATCACCGACATGATGGTGTTCGGCAGCCCGGGCATGGGCGTGCAGTCGGCCGACGAGCTGGGCAGCGGCGTCCACGTGTGGGCCACCCGCAACCCCAGCGACTGGATCGGCAACGTCCCGTTCCTGGAGGTCGGCAAGCTCGGCCACGGCGCCGACCCGACCGGCGGCGGCTTCGGTGCCGAGCAGATCTCCTCCGCCCGCGCGGCCGGCCACAACGGCTACTTCACCGACGGCACCGACAGCCTGCACAACTTCGCGGCGATCTCGCTCGGCGACTACCGCGACGTCGTCCGGCCGCAGTCCAACTCCTAGGCCCTGTTGGGGCGTCACTGCTCCTGGTACAGCCGCAGGGCCTCCGCCGCCGCCCGCGCCAGCTCGCGCCGGGCGGCCGGCGGGCCCAGCACCTCGACCTCGGCGCCGAAGGCCAGCAGTGAGCGGACGGCCGCCGCGGACGGGAAGGCCATCGCCAGCTCGACCCACTCCTCGGCCACTCCGCTGTCCGTCTCCGGCGGCAGGGCCGTGACCCGGCCGCCGTGGATGCGCAGGAACATGTCCAGCCGCCCGCGCCGCACCCGCACCGGTACCGGCACGTCCACGGGCAGCCGCTCCACCTGCTCGCGCAGCGCCGCCCACACCTCGCCGAGCGCCACCCCGGCCCGGCGGCGCACCGCCTCCTCGGCGGTCTCGGCGGCCAGCACCCGGTCGGCCCGGAACAGCCGCGGCTCGCCGTGCAGATCGGCCACCAGGTACCAGACCGCGGCCTTGTTCACCAGGCCGTACGGGTCGACGGTGTACTCCACCGGCGCGGGCGCCCCGCTGTGCCGGTAGCGCAGCCGCAGCCGCCGGTCGGCGAAGACCGCGTACTGCAGCTCGCCCAGGTCCGGCGGACTGCCGGCGCCCGCCTGCGGGTTCTGCATCCAGCGTGCCGGGTCGACCAGGATCCGCTCGCTGACCCGCTCGGCGGCCGGGCGGTGCGGGGCGGGCAGCGCGGCCATCACCTTGCGCAGCGCCGAGCCGAGCGCACCGTCCAGCCCGAGGTCGCTGTGGGCGCCCTGGGCGGAGAGCACGAACAGGGCCCGCGCCTCGTCGGCGGTCAGCCCGGTGACGTCGGTGCGGTAGCCGGGCAGCAGGTTGATGCCGCCGTGCCGGCCGCGTTCGGTGAACACCGGCACCCCGGCGGCGGAGAGCGACTCGACGTCCCGGTAGATGGTGCGGACGGACACCTCCAGCCGTTCGGCCAGTTCGGTGGCGGGCACCCGGCCCCGGGTCTGGAGCAGCAGCAGGATCGAGAGCAGGCGGTCGGCCTTCATGGCTCCAGGATCCCAAGAATCCTGACGGCACTTGTCAGGTTTTACTGGGAGATTGCGTTCCGAGCCCGACCGAACGGTCCAGGCAGGGGCCGCCCCCGGCAGAGGGCCGCCCCGAGCAAGGACCGCACCGCACCCAGGAGTTGACCGAAGATGAACGCCGTCCAGGACGCCCGCCCCCAGTACCTCGCCGCCCTCGGCCAGTTGGCGCAGCTGGTCGCCGCCGTCACCCCCGCCGACCTCGACCGGCCCACCCCGTGCGACGAGTACACGCTGCGTCAGCTGCTGAACCACGTGGTCGGCGGCATCCACCGGTTCGCCTACATGGGCGAGGGCGGCCTGGCCGCGGACATCCTGCCCGGCATCGAGGACCCGGCGGACGACGGCTGGCCGGCCGCGCTCGCCCGGGCCGCCGCCCGCGCCACCGCCGCCTGGGCGGACGACGCCAAGCTGGGCCGCCCGACCTCCGCACCCTGGGGCGAGGTGCCCGGCGGGATGGTGGTCGGCGGCTACGTGATGGAGACGGTGACCCACTCCTGGGACATCGCCACCGCCCTCGGCAACGGCTTCGCCCTGGACGAGGGGCTGGCCCGCACCGCGCTGGCCGTCGCCGAGCTGGTCCTGCCGCCCGAGGGCCGGGTCGAGGGGGTCCCGTTCGGCGCGGTGCTGCCGGTCGCCGAGGACGCCGACGTGCACGCCCGGCTGGCCGCCTGGACGGGCCGCAAGGCCTGAGGCCGCACAACCCGTGCGGGGCCGGGGAGGTCGACGACCCCCGGCCCCGCACGGCTGTACCACCCGACTACTCGCGCCCGACCGAGGTGTTGCTCATGTCCGCGTAGCGCTCGCCCGCCACCCGGCCGGCCAGCGGCTCCAGCAGCGCCAGCTCCTCCGTGCTCAGCCGCAGGGCGACCGCACCGGTGTTCTCGGCGAGCCGGCTGCGCTTGCGGGTGCCGGGGATCGGCACCACGGTCAGCCCGTGAACCTGGGCCCGCTGCTGGACCCAGGCCAGCGCGACCTGGGCGAGCGTCGCGTCGTGGGCGGCGGCGATCTCCCGCAGCGGGGTGAGCAGTTCGCCGTTGGCGACGGCGTTCTCCCCGGTGTAGCGCGGGCTGCTGCGGCGGAAGTCGCCCGCCGTGAGGGTCGCCGCGTCCTGGAAGGCGCCGGTCAGGAAGCCCCGCCCGAGCGGCGAGTACGGCACGAAGGCGACGCCCAGCTCGGCCGCGGCCGGCACCGCGGAGCGCTCGACGTCCCGGGCGAACACCGACCACTCGGACTGCACCGCGGCGATCGGGTGGACGGCGTGCGCCTCGCGCAGCTCGGCCCCGGTCACCTCGGACAGCCCCAGCCGCCGCACCTTGCCGGCCTTCACCAGCTCGGCCATCGCGCCGACCGAGTCGGCCAGCGGCACGGCCGGGTCACGGCGGTGCATGTAGTACAGGTCGATCGTCTCCACGCCGAGGCGGCGCAGCGAGCCCTCCACCGCGGTGCGGATGTACTCCGGGTCGTTGCGGATGGCCCGGCGGCTCGGGTCCTCCTCGCTGCGGTCGATGGCGAACTTGGTGGCGATGACCACCCGGTCGCGGTTGGCGCGGACGAACGGGGCGAGGAACTCCTCGTTGCGGCCGTGGCCGTACATGTCCGCGGTGTCGAACAGGGTGACGCCGGCTTCCAGCGCGGCGTCCAGGGTGGCGCGCGCCTCGTCGGAGTCGGTCGGGCCGTAGAACTCGCTCATGCCCATGCAGCCGAGGCCCTGGACGCCCACCAGCGGGCCGTCGGTGCCGAGGGGTGCGGTGGGGAGGACGGGGTGAGTCATGCGCTCTGCTCTTCCTCTACTCGGTGGTGCTGGCTTCGGACGGGGGCGCCGGCACTGTCGGCGATCCTCCCGGCATAGAGATCGATCTTGTGGTCGAGGACGGCCAGGGTGGCCTGGAGGTCGACGATCCGCTGCCGGACCTCCTCGCGCTGGGTCTCCAGCAGCTCCCGGCGCTCGACGTAGGTCTCGTCGCCGCGGCGGGCCATGTCGACGTACCTGAGCATGTCCGCCACCGACATCCCGGTCAGCCGCAGCCGGCCCAGGAAGGCCAGCCGGCGCAGGTCGCCGTCGCAGTAGCGGCGCTGGCCGCCGGCCGCGCGGTCGACCGGGTCGAGCAGGCCGATCCGCTCGTACCAGCGGAGCGTGTGGGCGGTCAGCCCACTGACGGCGGCGACCTCGCTGATGGTGTGCCGCGGGGTCCGGTCCGGCTCACTGTCCTGGCCGTTGAAGACCTCGGCGCAGCTGCGCAGACCGGCCCGGGCCCGTACGGGTGTGGCCATGATCGATTCCCCCTGTCCTGTGCCGACGACGCTACCGAGTTGGAGTGCACTCCAAGCAAGCCACCCACCCGGGTGCCCCCGCCACCCGACCGGACCGCACATTAGAGTCGACCGCATGGAGAGCTTGCGGATGATCGACAACTGGCCCGTGCCCCACGCCGCCGCCGCGGTGGTCCGGGGGTCGGACGGCGCGGTGCTGGGCGCCCACGGCCCGCAGCAGCACCTCTTCCCGCTGGCCTCGGTGACCAAGCTGCTCACCTCCTACGCGGCCCTGGTCGCCCTGGAGGAGGGCGTGTTCGAGCTGGACGACCCGGCCGGCCCGCCCGGCTCCACCGTCCGCCACCTGCTCGCCCACACCTCGGGCCTCGGCTTCGACGAGGACCGGCTGTTCTCCGAGCCCGGCAAGCGCCGGCTCTACTCCAACGCCGGTTTCGACGTGCTGGCGGCCACCCTGGCCGAGGCCGCCGGGATCGCGTTCCACCGGTACGTCGCCGAGGCGGTGTTCGAGCCGCTGGGCATGCACGACACCCTGATCAACACCGCGAGCAAGTCCCCGGCCGGCGCCGGCGGCCTGTCCACGGTGGCCGACCTGGCCCGGTTCGCCGCCGAGCTGCAGTCCCCGAAGCTGCTGGACCCGTCCACCGTCCGGCGGGCCACCCGCGAGGTCGCCTTCCCCGGCACCAGCGGCGTGCTGCCCGGCTACGGGCACCGCCGCCCGAACGACTGGGGCCTCGGCTTCGAGATCCGCGACGGCAAGAGCCCGCACTGGACCGGCACCGCCAACTCCCCCGAGACCTTCGGCCACTTCGGCCAGTCCGGCACCTTCCTCTGGGTCGACCCGCGGGCCGGCGCGGCCTGCGTCGCGCTCACCGACCGGGACTTCGGCCCCTGGGCCGTGGAGGCCTGGCCGCCGCTGTCCGACGCCGTCCTCGGCGAACTGCGGGGCTGACCTCAGCCGTACGAGACCGGCGAGTGCATCTCCCAGAGCAGGAGTTCGGCGCCGGTCTCCCCGGCCGCCGGGTCGGCGAAGGCCTCGCCGGTGACCCGCACGCTGTCGCCGGGCGCCATCGACCGCCCGGCGCCCTTGGGCCCGGGCACGGTCCGGTAACCCAGGGAGCCGGCCGTCAGGTGGGCGTACCGCCAGGGCGCGGCGGGCAGTTCGGGCAGCGGCTGCCAGGGGCCGGCGGTGGCCAGCCAGAGGGCGGCGTCGCGGCGGCGCAGCCGCAGGGCGTCCGTCCCGGCGTCGCGTTCCAGGCCGGAGGCCAGCAGCGTCAACCCGCCGTCCGCCCGCTCCACCTTGCGCAGCCCGTACGCGGGGGCGGCGTCGAACTCGTCCGGCTGCAGCCACATCTGGACGAAGCGCACCGGCCCGGTGGCGCCGCCGACGTTGCGCTCGGTGTGGGTGACCCCGGAGCCGGCGCTGAGGTGCTGGACCATGCCCGGGCGCACCACCCCGCCGTGGCCGTGCGAGTCCCGGTGGGCCAGCGCGCCCTCCAGCACCCAGGTGAGGATCTCGGTGTCCCGGTGCTTGTGCTCCTCGAACCCGGCGCCGGGCGCCAGGAGTTCCTCGTTGCACGCGAGCAGCGCGCCGAAGTGGGTGTTCTTCGGGTCGTAGTGGCCGGAGAAGGAGAACGCGTGTCGGGTCTCGATGCCCTCGGCGGGGGTGGAGCGGTAGCGCTCGGCGGTGCGGCGCTGGTCGGCGCGGGGGCGGGCGGCGTCGTCGGTCACGCCCCTCACCGTACTGCTCCGGACGGCGCGCGCCGGGGCGCGGACGCGCCCCGCGCCCCGGGGCCGTGAGCGGCACCACCGTGCCCCCGCACCGGGGGGTGTGCACGAGCAGTCACTCGCGTGAGGCAGTCTTGTCCTTGTGCCAGCCGCTTCCGCGAACTCCAAGAGCGAACCCACGCCGCCCGCCGAACCCACCGGGAAGAGCCCGGCTCCCCGGACCGCCCGTGACCGCCCCGGCCGCCCCGCCCCCCGTCTGACCGTCCAGGAGCGCCGGAACGCCGCCGAGCGGGCCGAGCGCCGGGCCGCGACGCTCAAGCGGCTGGAGAAGTCCTCGGGGAAGCTGGCCACCGCCGCGATCTCGCGGATGGACGACCAGCTCGGCTGGTACCGGCGGATGCCGCCGGAGCACCGCTCCTGGATCGGCCTGGTCGCCCAGGCGGGCATCGCCGCCTTCACCGAGTGGTACCGCCACCCGGAGGCCGCCCGGGCGATCTCCACCGACGTCTTCGGCACCGCCCCGCGCGAGCTGACCAGGGCGATCACGCTGCGCCAGACCGTGGAGCTGATCCGCACCACGATCGAGGTGATGGAGGAGGCCATCGAGGAGGTGGCCGCCCCCGGCGACGAGGCGGACATGCGCGAGTCCGTGCTGGTCTACGCCCGGGAGATCGCCTTCGCCACCGCCCAGGTGTACGCCCAGGCGGCCGAGGCGCGCGGCGCCTGGGACGCCCGGCTGGAGGCGCTGGTGGTGAACTCCCTGCTGTCCGGTGACGCCGACGAGGGCGTGCTGTCCCGGGCGGCCGCCCTGGGCTGGGGCCAGCCCAGCCAGGTCCGGGTGGTGATGGGCAGCGCCCCGGACGGCGACAGCGAGCTGGTGGTCGAGGCGATCCGCCGGGCCGCCCGGTACGCCAAGCTGAACGTGCTGACCGGGGTGCTGGGCAAGCGCCTGGTGGTCGTGGTCGGCGGCGAGAAGGAGCCGGTGCACGCCGCCCGGGCGCTGATCGGCCAGTTCGCGCCGGGCCCGGTGGTGATCGGCCCGACCGTGCCGGACCTGCTCTCGGCGACCCGCTCGGCGCACGCCGCCGCGTCCGGACTGCGCGCCTGCGCCGCCTGGCCGGACGCCCCGCGCCCGGTGCTCGCCGACGACCTGCTGCCCGAACGGGCGCTCGCCGGGGACCAGGCCGCCCGCCGCCAGTTGGTGGAGGAGATCTACACACCGCTGGACGAGGCCGGCTCCGCCCTGCTGGAGACGCTGAGCGTCTACCTGGAGCAGGCGTCCTCCCTGGAGGGCGCGGCCCGAATGCTCTTCGTGCACCCCAACACGGTGCGCTACCGGCTACGACGTGTGACCGACGTCACGGGGTACGCCCCCTCCGACGTACGTTCGGCGTTCACCCTGCGGATCGCACTGGCCCTCGGCCGGCTCACCGCCGCCGGGGAGCCCGGTTGAGCCGGGGTGTAGGGACCATACAATCCCGGATGGTTTTCTTCGTTACCGTCGCCTACCCGCCCCCGGGCGCCTGGCGAGAGAGGGTTGAACCGTGCTCGTAATCGTCGCCCCTGGACAGGGTGCCCAGTCCCCCGGTTTCCTCAGCCCCTGGCTGGAGCTGGACGGTGTCGCCGACCGCCTGCGCCGTTGGTCGGAGCCCGCCGGGCTCGACCTGGTGCACGCCGGGACGGAGGCCTCCGCCGAGGAGATCAAGGACACGGCCGTCGCCCAGCCGCTGCTGGTCGCGGCCGGTCTGGTGACCGCTCGCGCGCTGTTCCCGGACGAGGACGTCGCCCGCAAGCTGACCGGCGCCGTCGCCGGCCACAGCGTCGGTGAGATCACCGCCGCCGCCCTCGCCGGCGTGTTCGGCGCGGCCGAGGCGCTGACCTTCGTCCGTGAGCGCGGCCTGGCCATGGCCGAGGCCGCCACCGTCACCGAGACCGGCATGACCGCCGTGCTCGGCGGCGACCCCGAGGTCGTCGCGGCGAAGCTGGCCGAGCACGGCCTGACCGCGGCCAACAACAACGGCGGCGGCCAGATCGTCGCGGCCGGCACGCTGGTCCAGCTGGAGGCCCTCAAGGCCGACCCGCCGGCCGGCGCCAAGCTGATCGCGCTCAAGGTGGCCGGTGCGTTCCACACCGAGCACATGGCCCCCGGTGTCGAGCGGCTCGCCGCGCTGGCCCCGAGCCTGGCCGTGGCCGACCCGCAGGTCACCTACGTGTCCAACAGGGACGGCGGGGTCGTCGACTCCGGCGCCGAGGTGCTGGCCCGCCTGGTGTCGCAGGTCTCCAACCCGGTCCGCTGGGACCTCTGCACGGAGACCCTCGGCCGGCTGGGCGCGACCGCCGTGATCGAGCTGTCCCCCGCGGGCACGCTCACGGGGCTGCTCAAGCGCAACCTCAAGGGCGTGGCCACGCTCGCCCTGAAGACCCCCGCCGACCTGGACAAGGCCCGTGCGCTCATCGCGGAGCACAGCGGCCAGGAGCAGCCGGACCAGCAGGACCAGGAGGACCTGGCATGACCAAGCCCCAGATCCGCCCCGCCACCGGCGCGCAGTACTCCCGGATCCACGGGGTCGGCGGCTACCGCCCGGTCCGGGTCATCCCCAACTCCGAGGTCCTGGAGTGGATCGACTCCTCGGACGAGTGGATCCGCACCCGGAGCGGGATCGCCGAGCGCCGCTGGGCGGGCCCGGAGGAGAGCGTCGCCGAGATGTCGCTGCAGGCCGCCGGCAAGGCCGTCGCGCAGGCCGGCATCTCCGCCGAGCAGATCGGCGGCGTGATCGTCGCGACCGTCTCGCACCTCAAGCAGACCCCCGCGATCGCCACCGAGATCGCCGAACGGCTCGGCTGCGGCACCGCCCCGGCCTTCGACATCTCGGCCGCCTGCGCCGGCTTCGGCTACGGCCTGGGCCTGGCCGACGGCATGATCCGCGGCGGCAACGCCGAGTACGTGCTGGTGATCGGCGTCGAGCGGCTCAGCGACCTGACCGACAAGTCGGACCGCTCGACCGCCTTCATCTTCGGCGACGGCGCCGGTGCCGCGATCGTCGGCCCGTCCGACACGCCGGGCATCGGCAAGCTGATCTGGGGCTCGGACGGCTCGCAGTCCGACGTCATCAGCCAGACGCAGGCCTGGGACACCGCCTTCGCCAAGCCCGACGCCATCAACGGCCCGGGCGAGGAGCAGGACCACAAGTGGCCGGCCCTGCGTATGGACGGCCAGCCGGTGTTCCGCTGGGCGGTCTGGGAGATGGCCAAGGTGGCCCAGCAGGCGCTGGACGCCGCCGGGATCACCGCCGACCAGCTCGGCGCCTTCATCCCGCACCAGGCCAACATGCGGATCACCGACGCCATGATCAAGGCGCTCAAGCTGCCCGCGTCGGTGCCGGTCGCCCGCGACATCGCGGAGACCGGCAACACCTCCGCGGCCTCCATCCCGCTGGCGATGGAGCGCATGCTGGAGTCCGGCGAGGCCCACAGCGGCGACCTCGCGCTGATCATCGGGTTCGGGGCGGGTCTCGTCTACGCCGCGGCAGTCGTTACGCTCCCCTAGGCGCGTTTCGCCCCACCCCATCCACAAGCCCGTGCCCGGCCGACGGTCGGACACGTTCAACACCGAAGAGGAGCAGCCGGTATGGCTTACACCAAGGACGAGGTCCTGGAAGGTCTCGCCGAGATCGTCAACGAGATCGCCGGTATCCCGGGCGAGGACGTCCAGGAGGACAAGTCCTTCACCGACGACCTGGACGTCGACTCGCTGTCCATGGTCGAGGTCGTCGTGGCCGCCGAGGAGCGCTTCGACGTCAAGATCCCGGACGACGAGGTCAAGAACCTGAAGACCGTCGGCGACGCGGTGAACTACATCCTCACCAACGCCGCCTGAGCGATCGACTCGTACGAGTCGCCCAGTCCGTCCGGCGTGACGCACGCCCAGGACGGCTGACCCGTCGGCCCGGCTCCGAGAGCCAGGTCGACCCGCCGGGGGGGGGGGGGGGGCGCGGGCGGGCCGGCGGGGGGGGGGGGGGGGGGGCGGCCCCCCCCCCCCCCCCCGCCCGAAAGAGGAGAAAGAAAAGAGAG
>NZ_JBHYGR010000084.1:25302-26837 GCF_042738155.1 Kitasatospora sp. NPDC059088
TTTTGTGTATCCGCGCCCGCCCCGGGCGGGCTCCCCGGGGGGCCGGGCGCCGCGCGCCCGGCCGCCCCGCGGGCGGGGCCGCCCCCCGGGGCGCCGGGCCGGGCCCTTCTTCGGCTCGCCGCCGACCCCGCACGAAACGTGAAAGAAGAGAAACCAGTGACCGCTGAGAACCGAACCGTGGTCGTCACGGGTATCGGCGCCTTCACGCCGCTGGGCGGCGACGCCGCCACCACCTGGGAGAACCTGATCGCCGGGCGCTCCGGAGTGGCGGCGCTGACCGAGGAGTGGGCCCAGGACCTGCCGGTCCGGATCGCCGCACGCACCGCGGTCGAGCCGGGCGAGATCCTGCCCCGCCCGCTGGCCCGCAAGCTCGACCGCTCCGCCCAGTTCGCGCTGATCGCCGCCCGCGAGGCCTGGGCCGACGCCGGCTACGAGACCCCGGCCACCGACGAGTCCTCCAAGCTCGCCCCCGAGCGCCTGGGCGCCGTGATCGCCTCCGGCATCGGCGGCGTGACCACCCTGCTCGACCAGTACGACGTGCTGCGGGAGAAGGGCGCCCGCAAGGTCTCCCCGCACACCGTCCCGATGCTGATGCCCAACTCCCCGGCGGCCAACGTCGGCCTGGAGGTCGGCGCCCGCGCGGGTGTGCACACCCCCGTCTCCGCCTGCGCCTCCGGCGCCGAGGCGATCGGCTACGCGATCGAGATGATCCGCAGCGGCCGCGCCGACGTCGTGGTGGCCGGCGGCACCGAGGCGGCCATCCACCCGCTGCCGATCGCCGCGTTCGCCAACATGATGGCGATGTCCAAGAACAACGACGAGCCCGAGCGTGCCTCGCGCCCGTACGACAAGGCCCGGGACGGCTTCGTGCTGGGCGAGGGCGCCGGCGTGGTCGTGCTGGAGTCGCTGGAGCACGCCGAGGCCCGCAACGCCCGGATCTACTGCGAGGCCGTCGGCCAGGGCCTGTCCTCGGACGCCCACCACATCGCCCAGCCCGAGCCGACCGGTGCCGGTGTGGCCCGCGCGCTGGCCGACCTGTTCGACCGCAACGAGCTGGACAAGGCCGAGATCGTGCACGTCAACGCGCACGCCACCTCGACCCCGCAGGGCGACACCGCCGAGCTCAAGGCGCTCCGCAAGGAGCTGGGCGAGGACCTCGACCACATCCTGGTCTCCGCCACCAAGTCGATGACCGGCCACCTGCTGGGCGGCGCCGGCGGCATCGAGACCGTCGCCACCGTGCTGGCGCTGCACCACCGGATCGCCCCGCCGACCATCAACGTCGAGGAGCTGGACGACGAGGTGGACGCGAAGGTCGTGACCGAGGCGACCCCGCTGCCCGAGGGCCGGATCGCCGCGCTGAACAACTCGTTCGGCTTCGGCGGCCACAACGTGGTGCTGGCCTTCCGCACCCGCTGACGCCCGTGACGGAGGGGCGGGGGGGGGGGGGGGGGCGGCGCGCCCCCCCCCCCCCGCGCGCCCCCCCCCCCCCCCCCCCCGCCCCGCCCCCCCCCCCCCCCCCCAACACACAAACC
>NZ_JBHYGR010000084.1:26847-40397 GCF_042738155.1 Kitasatospora sp. NPDC059088
CCCCTGACAAAAAAATGTTGGGGGGGGGGGCGCGGGGCGGGGGGGGGCCGCCCCCCCCCCCCGGGGCCCGGGGGGGGGGCGGCCGCCCCCCCCCCCCCCCCCCCCCCGCCCCTCCATCGTGTCGTCCCGCGGGCTCAGACCACCTGGTGCAGCCAGCGCACCGGGGCGCCCTCGCCCGCGTAGCGGAACGGCTCCAGCTCGTCGTCCCAGGGCTTGCCCAGCAGCCGGGAGATCTCGGCCTCCAGGTCGGCCCCCTCGCTGCGGGCCCGCAGCAGGACGGCCCGCAGCCGGTCCTCGGGGATCAGGATGTCGCCGTGGATGCCCGTGACGGCGTGGAAGATGCCGAGCGTGGGCGTGCTGCTGTACCGCTCGCCCTCCGCCGTGGCGCAGGGCTCGCTGGTCACCTCGTACCGCATCAGCTGCCAGCCGCGCAGCGCGGAGGCGAGCTTCGAAGCGGTGCCGGGCTCCCCCTGCCAGGAGAGCTCGGCACGCCAGTGCCCGGGTGCGGCCGGCTGGCGGATCCAGTCCAGGCTCACCCGCACACCGAGCACCCCCGCGACGGCCCACTCGACGTGCGGGCACAGCGCGCGGGGCGCGGAGTGGATGTAGAGAACTCCACGTGTCGTCACCGGGACCTCCAGGCTGTGGACGAGGGTCGCCTTCCCCAGCTGCCTCGTGCCTGCAGTTGATCCACAGTTACCCACGTTAGCCGACATTAAGCTACTAAATTGAGCAAAACGGACAGGCTTTCGCTCAATGCTAGTCGAATCCTCAACGAGGTCTACCCCTCGGCCGGATCTCTCCCCCGAACGGCCCCATCGCCGGGCGGGACCACCGTACCGCGCGGCGCGGGGCGATGGATGACGCACTTTCGGATCCGGCCGGAATGCGGTAGTGCGGCCGGATCCCCTGCGCCGTGCACGCGAACCGCCCCGCGCGCCCGGTCGGGGCGGCGGGGCGGGTTCGACTCCGGACCAAGGGCCCTGACGGAGGGTCAGCCGTCCAGGCGGACCACCATCTTGCCGGTGTTGACGCCGCGGAGCAGGTCGAGGAAGGCCTCGACGGCGTTGTCGAAGCCGTCCACCACGGTCTCCTCGGAGCGCAGCTCGCCGGAGCGCAGCCAGCCGCCCACCTCGGCCACGAACTGCGGCTGCAGGGCGGCGTGGTCGCCGACCAGCATGCCCTCCAGGCGCAGCCGCTTGCCGATCGCCAGCGCCAGGTTGCGCGGGGCGGCGGGCGGGGTGGTGTCGTTGTACTGGGCGATCGCGCCGCAGAGCACCGCGCGGCCGTGCACGCCGAGGGCGCCGATCGCGGCCTCCAGGTGGTCCCCGCCGACGTTGTCGAAGTAGAGGTCGATGCCCTCCGGGGCGGCCTTGGCGAGCTGCTCGGCGACCGGGGCGTCCTTGTAGTTGAAGGCCGCGTCGAAGCCGAAGTCGTCCACCAGCTTGGCGACCTTCTCCGCCGAGCCGGCCGAGCCGACCACCAGCGAGGCGCCCTTGAGCCGGGCGATCTGGCCGACCAGCGAGCCGACGGCGCCGGCCGCGCCGGAGACGAAGACCTTGTCGCCCTCCTTGAGGGCGCCGACGGCGAGCAGTCCGGCGTAGGCGGTCAGGCCGGGCATGCCGAGCACGCCGAGGTAGGCGGAGAGCGGGCCGGCCGCCGGGTCGACCTTGACCGCGCGCTTCGCGTCCAGGGTGGCGTACTCGCGCCAGCCGAGCCCGTGCAGCACGGCGTCGCCGGGGGCGAAGCCCTCCGCCTCGGAGGCGACCACGTAGCCGACCGCGCCGCCGTCCATCGCCTGGCCGAGCTGGAACGGGGGCACGTAGGACTTGGTGTCGTTCATCCTGCCGCGCATGTACGGGTCGACCGACAGGTGGGTGTTGCGGACCAGGATCTCGCCCGGGCCCGGGGTCCGGACCGGGGCCTCGACCAGGGCGAAGTCGGCGGGCACCGGCCAGCCCTGGGGGCGGGCGGCGAGGTGCCATTCACGGGCGGTCGCGGGGGCGGCCTGCTCTGCCATGGAGGTGCTCCTTGGGGGGGTTTCGGCAGGTAAAAGGTTGAGCAACTGAAGTAACGATGGACATGAAAGGTTCATGTTGTCAACTTTTCAGGTAGACTCTGGGGCATGGACACCCAGCAGACCGAGGTCGCCACGCCGCAGTCCGACGAGATCACCCGCGAGGTCGTCGACCTGATGGCCAACCTGGTCGCCCTGTTCCATCGCGAGTACGAGGAGGCCGCCGCCGCCCGCTCGCTCACCGGCGCCCAGGCCAAGGTGCTCGCGCTGCTGCGGCGCGGCCCGCTGCCGATGCGCCACATCGCCCAGACGCTCAGCTGCGAGCCTTCCAACATCACCGGCATCGTCGACCGGCTGGAGGCCCGCGGCTTCGTCACCCGGGAGGCCGACCGGCAGGACCGCCGGGTCAAGCTGGTCGCCGCCACCGAGACCGGCGCGGCCGCCTCCGAGGAGCTGCGCGAGTCGCTCAACTTCGCCCGCGAGCCGCTCGCCGCGCTCGGCCCGCAGGAGCGCACCGTCCTGCGGGACCTGCTCCGGCGGATGCTCACCGGCGCCGCCGACCCCGGCGCGTGAGCAGCATCACAGCACTGCTGCCCGATTCGCCCGCACTCAGGAGGTAACCGAACGGCCTTCCGGAACGTCTAACGTTCGAACATCGAACGCGAGAAACGTGAAGACGGGGGGCACGGGATGAGCAGCAGCACGCGCCGGCGCCGCTACCTGCGGACCGCCATCGGCCTGGCCGCCGTTCTGGTGCTGTCGGTCGTGGGGGCGGGGGCCTGGTTCTACCACCGGCTGGACAGCAACATCACCACCTTCGACGCGGGCGGCGTCGCCACCGAGCGCCCGCCGGCCCCCGTGCCGGCCAGCCCCGGCGCCCAGGTGCCGGTCAACATCCTGCTGCTCGGCTCGGACACCCGCGACGACGGCAACAACTCGCTGGGCGGCGGCGACGAGGGCGTCGGCAACTCGGACACCGCGATCCTGGTGCACGTCTACGCCGACCACAAGCACGCCGTCGGGGTCTCGATCCCCCGCGACACCCTGGTCACCATCCCGTCCTGCAAGCTGGCGAACGGCAGCTGGAGCAAGCCCCGCACCGACCAGATGTTCAACTCGGCGTTCAGCCTCGGCGAACTCGCCAAGGGCAACCCGGCCTGCACCCAGAACACCGTGGAGAACCTCACCGGGCTGCGGGTCGACCACACCGTCGTGGTCGACTTCAAGGGCGCCGCCGCGATGACCGACGCCATCGGCGGCGTGGACGCCTGCGTGCCCAACGACGTCAACGAGTACGGCATCCAGCTCAAGAAGGGGATGCAGAAGCTCTCCGGCAAGTCCGCGGTCGACTACCTGCGGACCCGGCACGGCATCGGCGACAACTCCGACATAGGCCGGATGAAGCGCCAGCAGGCCTTCCTCTCCTCGATGATCAAGAAGGTCCAGTCCCAGGGCTTCTCCCTGCCCACGCTGCTGCCGCTGGCCGACGCCGCCACCAAGTCGCTCACCGTGGACGAGGGCCTCGGCACCGCGATGAAGCTGGTGGACTTCGCCCGCTCGCTGGAGGACATCAAGCTCTCCGACGTCACCTTCGTCACCGCCCCCTGGCGCTTCGCCGGGGAACGGGTGCGGCTGGTCCAGCCGGACGCCGACGCGCTGTGGAAGCTGCTGCGCGAGGACCGCACCCTGGACGGGCAGGGCACCGCCGGCACCGGCGCGGCCACCGCCGCCGCGGCCTCCGCCTCCGCCTCGCCGAGCGCGGGCCCCGGGACGAACGCGCCGCTCACCGCCGAACAGGCCGGCGCCCCGGTCACCGTGGTCAACGGCGTCGGCACCGCCGGGCTGGCCGGCTCCGGCGCCGAGACCCTCAAGGGACGCGGCTTCCAGAACGTCACCCTCGGCGCCAACAACCCCGGCAAGCAGCACACCGAGGTCTCCTACGACCCGACGCTCAAGACCACCGCCGACCAGGTCGCCGCGCTCTTCCCCGGCGCCCGCACCGTCGAGGAGCCCGGCTCGGGCGCGATCACCGTCACCCTCGGGGCGGACTACCGGGCGGCCGGCACCCAGCTGAACTCGGTGACCGCGCCCTCGCCCACGGCCACCGCGCCCAGCGGGATCCCGACCGGCATAGCGGAGAACACCCGCGGCGCCGACACCGACCCCTGTGCCGACCTGACCTTCGGATCCTAGGGCCCGGTTACTCCGGGTCCGGCAGGCCGGTGACCACGGCCGTCAGGCGGGTGCCGCGCACGAAGGCACCCGCCCCGGCCAGGTCGGCCAGGGCGGCGAGCAGCTTGGCGACGTACCGGCGTTCCACCGGGATGCCGTGCCGGCGTTCGAACTCCGCGGCGAAGGCGTCGAGTTCGGCCGGGACCTTGCCGTAGCCGCCGCCGTGGTGCGCGTGGTCGATCCGCCAGTTGGCGAACTCCCGCCCGAAGCCGGCCCGGTGCAGCCGGGCGACCTCCGCCTCCAGGTAGCCCTCGCCGCCGCGCAGCACGGCCACCCCGAGCGCCCGGGCGCCCGGCGGCAGGCCGGCCGCGATCCCGGCCAGGGTGCCGCCGGTGCCCACCGCGCAGCAGACCACGTCGTCCCCGCCCAGGTCGGGCAGTTCGGCCGCGATCGCGGCCGCGCCGACCGCGGCCAGGGCGTTGGAGCCGCCCTCCGGGAGCACCAGGCAGCGGCCCCAGCGGCGCTCCACCTCCGTACCGTCGCCGGTGCCGTCGCCGGTGCCGTCCCCGGCGAGGGCCCGGCCGGTGGCCTCCCGGTAGGCGGCCCGGGTGAGGAACTCCAGCCGCATCCCGGAGCGTTCGGCGGCCCGCAGCGACCAGTTGCGCGGCCGGTCGGCCAGCTCCTCGCCGCGCACCAGCCCGACGCTCTCCAGTCCGAGCGCGCCGGCGGCGGCCGCGACCGCCCGCAGGTGGGTCGAGTAGGCGCCGCCGAAGGTCAGCAGCCGGGTGTGCCCCTGTTCGACGGCGGCGGCCAGGTTCGGGGCCAGCTTGCGCCACTTGTTGCCGGGGACGGTCGGGTGCAGCAGGTCGTCCCGCTTGAGTCTCAGCTCCACCCCGGCCCGGGCGAACACCCCGTCGGTGCAGTCCACCAGCGGGGTCGGCAGCAGGGCGGGTTCGAGCATCCGGCCAGCTTACGGGCCCGGGACGCCCGCCGGCCCGGACGCCCGTTCGTTCGGCGTCCGGGCCGGCGGGCCGCGTCCGGGGCGGGTCAGCCCGTCCCGGCGTCCGCGTGCTTCGCGTTGACGGCCCGGCGCAGGGCGCGCGGGACCGGGCCGGCCGCCGGGGCCAGCTTGTCGATCCGGGCCCGGAACTCGCGCCGGTGGCGCCAGGTCAGGGCCGTACTCAACCGGGCCGCGTCGACCAGGGCGACCAGCGCCGCGTCCGCCGGGTCGACCCGGCTGAACGGGCCGCTCAGCGCCGAGGTGACGCTCGCCGCCAGCGCCTTGCGCACCCGGGGCTCCGCCAGGGTGACCCGGGCGACCGGGAAGATCCCGAGCACCCGGTGCTCCTCGACCCGGATCCGCCCGGCGGCCGCGAGCCCGTCGCGGACCACCCGCGCCGACCGCCCCCGGCGCCCGATCCAGCTCCACCAGGTACGCCGCCGCCCCTGGCGGATCTGCTCCAGCAGCGCGGCGGAGAGCGGGTCGAGCCCGCCGGTCGGGCCGTCGACGGCGGCCGGGTGCCGGCCGTCGTCACGGATCAGCCCGCGGCGGAGGAGCTCGGTGAGCGCCGCCGCCCGCAGGGCCAGGTCCAGGTCGGTCGTGCGGGTGAGCCGCCCGCGCTCGGGGTCGTAGGCGAGCAGGTAGAGCTTCTCGGGCAGATTGACGGGAAGGTCCATCTCGGTCTCCGAAGGATCAGGGACGATCTGCGGAGCGCCCGGCCGCTGCGGTCAGTCCTCGGCGGGACCGCCGTCCTCCGGGCTCTCCTTGGGCGGTCGGCCGCGCCGGGGAAGCCGGGCCGCGCCGCTGGGCATCCGGCCGGCCTCGCCGAGGGCGCGGCGGAGCACGAACTCGATCTGGGCGTTGGTGCTGCGCAGTTCGTCCGCGGCCCACCTCGCCAGTGCGTCGTGAACCGAAGGATCCAGTCGCAACAGGAGCTTCTTCCGTTCCGTCGCCAACGCCGCGCCCTTACTGGTAGAGGGAGCCCGTGTTCACGACGGGCTGGGTGCCCCGGTCGCCGCAGAGCACCACCAGGAGGTTGCTCACCATGGCGGCCTTGCGCTCCTCGTCCAACTCCACCACGTCCCGCTCGGCGAGCCGGTCCAAGGCCTCCTCGACCATACCGACGGCGCCCTCGACGATCAGCCGCCGGGCGGCCACCACGGCCCCGGCCTGCTGCCGCTGGAGCATCACCTGGGCGACCTCGGGCGCGTAGGCGAGCCGGGTGATCCGGGACTCGACGACCCGCACACCGGCCGAGGCGACCCGGGCGGCGATCTCGGCGGACAGCTTGCGGGCGATCTCGTCCGCGCCGTCGCGCAGCGACAACTGCCCCTCGTGGTGGGCGTCGTACGGGTAGCTGGTGGCGATGTGCCGGACGGCCGTCTCGGTCTGGATGGCGACGAAGTCGACGTAGTCGTCCACCTCGAACACCGCCATCGCGGAGTCCTCGACCTGCCAGACCACCACGGCGGCGATCTCGATCGGGTTGCCGTCCGCGTCGTTGACCTTGGCGGTCTCGGTCTCGTGGTTGCGGATCCGCAGCGAGATGTGCCGGCGGCTGGTGAAGGGGTTCAGCCAGCTGATCCCCTCGGCGCGGATCGTCCCCCGGTAGGTGCCGAGCAGCTGGACCACCCGGGCCGAGCCGGGCGAGACGACCGTCAGCCCGCAGAGCAGGACCAGCGAGCCGAGCAGCACCAGTGGTCCGAGGACCACCAGCGGAACGCCCAGGCCCTTGTCGCCACCGGCGAGTTGGACCCCGCCGGCGATCAGTCCGGCGAGCCCGGCGAGCACGCCCAGCAGGGCGCCGCCGAGCACCGGCAGCCCCGGAGCTCCGGTGATGACCCGCTCGGTGACCCTCGGGGCCGGGAGGTCGAGGACGGGGCCGTCCTCGACGGAGACGTGCGGTGCGGTCATGGGACCGACTCCCCCTTGTGCGATGTGCGCCGCGCGGACGTCCGCTGCAGCTGTCAAAGTGATATCACTTTTTCGGGGCACCGCACCAGGGGTGAACGCGGTCCGACGCCGCCGGGCGCCGCAGAGCCGCCGGCCGTCGCATCCCGGGGGTTCGCCTCGCGCTCCGGCGGATCACCCGAAGTGATGCTCCGGTACGCGCAGTTGAGGACTCGATGCCCATGGGTCGGCCACCGCGTGCACGGCCGCGCGGCAGGCGGGATGTACCGGCCCCACGCGACCCGGAAGGCCACGGGCCCGACCGGCCCCCGGGTCCCCAGGGAGGGTGAACCTCGGCGTGTAATCGCCACGGAGGATGTTTGCGCGCGTACAGTCTGTTCTCGCCGCGCCTGGAGCCCCGTCGGCCGACGGGCCGCACGGGGGTGGGAGAAGTGGGGCGGGTGGGACTCGAACCCACGACCAAGGGATTATGAGTCCCCTGCTCTAACCGGCTGAGCTACCGCCCCGGTTCGCCGCGCGTGCCGGTCGTCGGCCACGGCAGCAGCAGACGGCCCCGCGAGGCCGTCCCGGGCAGCATAGCCGGTCGATCACCCGTGGTGCGCGCCGGGGGCGCAGCTGGGTGCGGGAGGGCGCGCGCCCGCCCCGGTGGCGGGCTCCGGGTGGCGACGGAGGGCCCGGACAGGGCAGCCTGGGCTGATGACGATGCGTGGGGCGGGAGCTGCGGCCGGAGGACTGGTGCTGGCCTTCGCGCTGGCGGGGTGCACCACCGCGGCGCGGCCCGGCACCGTCGCCCCGACGGTCACCTCGGCACCGCCCGGTGCCGCCGACGCCCACGGCTGGAGCAAGCAGCGCTTCAAGGGGGCGATCGGCAAGCACACCGGGGTCACCCGCACCGCCAAGCCCACCGTGCTCAACGGCCTGGTCGGTGCGGTGTTCACGCGCAACGCGGACGGCGACCACTTCTGCACCGCCAGCGTGGTCGACAGCGCCGGGCTCAACCTGATCGTCACCGCCGCCCACTGCGTCTGGGACCCGAGGATCGGCCGGCGCAGCGACCTGGTCTTCGTCCCCGGCTACCGCAACGGCGACACCCCGAGCGGGGTCTGGCCGCTGCTGGCGGTCAGCGTGGACGACGGCTGGAAGGACCACGCCGACCCGGACATGGACGTCGCCTTCGCCGTCGTCCAGGCGCAGAACGGGCAGCAGGTGCAGCAGGTGCTCGGCGCCAACAAACTGGGCGTCAACCGCGGCTACCAGGTCCCGGTGCGGGTGACCGGCTACCCGGGCAGCAGCGACGTCCCGATCACCTGCTCCAACACCACCACCGAACAGAGCGCCACCCAGCTGCGGATCGACTGCCCGGACTACACCGGCGGCACCAGCGGCAGTCCCTGGGTCACCGACTTCGACCCGTCCACCAGGACCGGCACCGTGGTCGGCGTGATCGGCGGCTACCAGGAGGGCGGGAACAGCCCGGACACCTCGTACAGCAGCTACTTCGGCGACCGGGTCCAGGCGCTCTACGACCGGGCCACCGGCTGACCGGGCCGGCCCCGGACCGATTCGAACACCCGGCAGTGGCGCCGCCGGGCACGGCCTGGTAGATCTTCCTCTCGAACGGCGGAACGCACGGCCCGGATGCCCGCCCCGAGGAACGAGACGGAGCCCCGATGGCCCCCCGCCCGGTGCCGCCCGCGCGCGCGGCCGGAGCGACCGCGCTGGCCGCCCTGCTGCTGGCCGCCGGCACCGCGTGCGGCAGCGGGCCGGACGCGGCGCCGAACGCCGAGGTCGCCCAGCAGAGCGCGGCCCGCGACCGGATCGGCACGCTGTCCGTCCACAGCGCCCAGGGGCCCCGGTCCTGCACGGCGAGCGTGGTGCGCAGCCCCGCGCGCAATCTGCTGGTCACCGCCGCGCACTGCGTGCAGAACCAGCGGGTCGGCCTGCTGGACGGCCTGGTGTTCACCCCCGGCTACCGCAACGGGTACTCCCCGTACGGGAGTTGGCAGGTGCAGTCGATCACCGTCGATCCCCGCTGGGCCTCCGACGACGACCCGGACTACGACGTGGCCTTCGTCACCGTCCGCCCGGCCGACGGCCGGCAGGTCGAGGAGGCGGTCGGCGGCAACCCGCTCGGCACCGGCCGGGGCGTCGGACTGGCGGTCTCGGTGACCGGCTACCCGAACGAGAGCGACGAACCGATCACCTGCGCGGTCCGGACCAGCTCGCAAAGCGCCACCCAGGAACGCTTCGACTGCGGCGGCTACACCGACGGCACCAGCGGCAGCCCGTGGGTGACCGGCGACGGCACGGTGGTCGGCGTGATCGGCGGCTACCAGGAGGGCGGGGACACCCCGGGCACCTCGTACAGCGTGGCCTTCGACCAGCGGATCGCCGACCTGTACCGGCG
Organism: Kitasatospora sp. NPDC059088; assembly: GCF_042738155.1. Classification (NCBI taxonomy): domain Bacteria; kingdom Bacillati; phylum Actinomycetota; class Actinomycetes; order Kitasatosporales; family Streptomycetaceae; genus Kitasatospora; species Kitasatospora sp. NPDC059088. Next base: position 36,355 of record NZ_JBHYGR010000084.1, read on the forward strand.
GGCGACCACCTGATCCCGGCGATGCCCTCCCCGGCCCGCCCGCGGCGCCGGGGCGGGCACGGCGGGGTGACGCACGCGACACCGGGGCGGACAACACGAAGGCCCCCCGGTCGTCCGAGGGGCCTTCGCTCTGAGCAGTCACCGGGCGGACCCGGTGCAGCTCCCGCAATTGGACTCGAACCAATAACCTGCCGATTAACAGTCGGCTGCTCTGCCAATTGAGCTATGCGGGATCGCGGTACTCAACTTCCGTACCACGGGCGGGAATCGGGCTCCGAGGAGCACTACTCCCGAGCTCCCCCAATTGGACTCGAACCAATAACCTGCCGATTAACAGTCGGCTGCTCTGCCAATTGAGCTATGGGGGATCGGCTTCCGCTTCGGCTCCCGTGACCCGGGCTCCTCGGCGCTCGCTGCGGGACATACATTAGCGCACTCGGGGGGGTGGTCCGCCAATCGTTTCCCCGGCCGCCCCGAACCTCCGGTCCGGCGTGCCCCGCGCGCGCCCCCGACGGCACCCGGGGATGCTGGGGGCGCGGACGGTTCGCCGTCCCGGGCAACGGGTAGGGCAATGCGGCAGAAGGCCGCCAGGAGAGGGTGGGTCCGATCATGTGGAAGCTGTCGTTGGCCGCGGGTTTCGCGACCGGCTACGTCCTCGGCTCGCGGGCCGGGCGCCGGCGCTACGAACAGATCACCGAGGTCACCCGGCGGATCGCCCGGAACCCGACCGTGCAGGGGGCCACCGACCGGGCGCGGCAGCAGGCCGGGGCGGTGGCCGGGAAGGCGGCCGGTGCCGTCGCGGACCGGGTCGGGGACAGGCTGCCGAACGCCGTCACCGACCGGGTGCCGTACTTCACCCGCTCCCGGGCGGAGGACGACGGCTGGGGCACCGTCCGCCCGTGACCGGGCGGTAGCCACCGTCCGTGACGGGGCGGTGATCCCCCGGCAAAGGAGATCCCAACGCCCGGTCCCGAACCGGCAACGGCTCACCCGGCCCGGACGCGTCCCGGGCCGGGCTGAGGCATGATCTCGACATGGCCATCGTCGCGGGGATAGACAGCTCGACCAGCCGCACCAGGATCGTCGCGTGCGACGCCGACACCGGCACCGTCCTGCGCTCCGGCAAGGCGCCCCACCCCGTCCCCGAGGACCAGGACCTGCGCCCCGGCGAGGCCGACCCGCAGGTCTGGCTGCACTCCCTCGGCGACGCCGCGGCCGGCGGCCTGCTGGAGGGCGTCCGGGCGATCGGCGTCAGCGCCCAGCAGCACGGCATGATCGGCCTGGACGCGGGCGGGGTGCAGGTGCGGCCCGCGATCCTGTGGAACGACCCGCGCTCCAGCGGCGCCGCCGCCAAGCTGCTGGACGCCCTCGGCGGCCCGGCCGCCTGGACCGCCGCGATCGGCGCCGTCCCCGGACCCACGTACACCATCGCCAAGCTGCGCTGGCTGGCCGAGTTCGAGCCGGCCAACGCCCGCCGGGTCGCCGAGGTGCTGCTGCCGCACGACTGGCTGGTCTGGCAGCTGCTCGGCCACCCCAAGCGCCGCACCACCGACCGCGGCGACGCCTCCGGCACCGGCTACTGGTCCCCGATCACCGGCGAGTACCGGCAGGACCTGGTCGAGCTGGCGCTCGGCCACGAACTCCGGCTGCCCGACGTGCTCGGCCCCGCCGAACCCGCCGGGCACACCCCCGAGGGCCTGCTGATCTCGGCCGGCACCGGCGACAACATGGCCGCCGCCCTCGGCCTGGGCCTCGGTCCGGGCGACGCGGTGGTCTCGCTCGGCAGCGCCGGGACGATCTTCGCGGTGCACGAGGAGGCCGTGGTGGACGCCACCGGCCTGGTCTCCTCCTTCGCCGACGCGAGCGGCCGCCACCTGCCGATGGTCGCCACCCTCAACGCCGCCCAGGTGCTGCGCTCCACCGCCGCCGTGCTCGGCCGGGACCTGGAGGGGCTGAGCGACCTCGCCCTGCACTCCTCCCCCGGCGCCTACGGCCTGGTGCTGCTGCCCTACCTGGACGGCGAGCGCACCCCCGCGCTGCCGCACGCCGCCGGCACCCTGACCGGCCTGCGGGCCGAGGCGATGACCCCTCAGCACCTGGCCCGGGCCGCCGTCGAGGGCATGCTGTGCAACACCGCCGACGCCCTGGACGTGCTGCGCGCCCTGGGCGTCGGCATCAAGCGGGTGTTCCTGCTCGGCGCGGCCGGCCGGCTGCCCGCCGTCCGGCACATCGCCCCGATGCTGTTCGGCGTCCCGGTCGTGGTGCCCCCGCCGGGCGCGCACGCCGCCCGCGGCGCCGCCCGGCAGGCCGCCTGGGCGCTGGCCGGCACCTCCGAGCCGCCGGAGTGGGCGCTGCCGGACGCCGAGACGGTCGAGCCCGAGGGCGAACAGGACCTGGCGATCGGGTCGGCGGTGCGCCAGCAGTACCGCGCCGCCCGGGACCAGATCCACCCGGAGGCCGCCGCCGGCCCCTCGGCCTGAGCCCTGCCGTCCGGGCCGACCCCGACCGGCCGGAGTCCGCCGGTGAGGATGCGTCACCCGGCGCCCGGTGGCAGCGTGGGTCGGGACACGGCAACCGAGGCGAAGGGCGACAGCCACCCATGGCCCTGCACAAGGGGACCGGCGACGACCGCCGGCTGAGCGTCAGTCCGTTCCTCGGCATCACCGACCCGCTGGGCGCGATGGAACTCGCCCCGCCGGTGCACCGGCTCGGCGAGGGCCCGGTCGCGGCCGACACCGCGTACCAGCTGATCCACGACGAGCTGATGCTGGACGGCAGCGCCAAGCTCAACCTGGCGACCTTCGTCACCACCTCGATGGAGGTGCAGGCGACCCGGCTGATGACCGAGTGCCTGGACAAGAACATGATCGACAAGGACGAGTACCCGCAGACCGCCGAACTGGAGCGGCGCTGCGTGGCCATCCTCGCCGACCTCTGGCACGCCCCCGACCCGGACGCCGCGGTCGGCTGCTCCACCACCGGCTCCAGCGAGGCCTGCATGCTGGCCGGCATGGCGCTCAAGCGCCGCTGGATGCGCCGCAACCCCGAGCGCTACGCGGCCGGGGCCCGGCCCAACCTCGTGATGGGCGTCAACGTCCAGGTGTGCTGGGAGAAGTTCTGCACCTTCTGGGAGATCGAGGCCCGCACCGCGCCGATGGAGGGCGAGCGCTTCCACCTCGGCCCCGAGCAGGCCGTCGCGCTGTGCGACGAGAACACCATCGGCGTGGTCGGCGTCCTCGGCTCGACCTTCGACGGCTCGTACGAGCCGGTCGCGGAGATCTGCGCGGCCCTGGACGAGCTCCAGGCGCGCACCGGCCTGGACGTCCCGGTGCACGTGGACGGCGCCTCCGGCGGCATGGTGGCGCCCTTCCTCGACCCGGAGCTGGTCTGGGACTTCCGGCTCCCCCGGGTGCAGTCGATCAACACCTCCGGCCACAAGTACGGCCTGGTCTACCCCGGCGTCGGCTGGGCGCTGTGGCGGGACAAGGAGGCCCTGCCCGAGGAACTGGTCTTCCGGGTCAACTACCTGGGCGGCGAGATGCCGACCTTCGCGCTCAACTTCTCCCGGCCCGGCGCGCAGGTCGCGGCGCAGTACTACGTCTTCCTGCGGCTCGGCCGGGCCGGTTTCCGGGCGGTCCAGGGCGCCTGCCGGGAGGTCGCCGGCTACCTGGCCGGGGAGATCGGGAAGCTCGGCTGCTTCCGGCTGCTGACCCGCGGCGACCAGGTCCCGGTGTTCGCCTTCACCACCACCGGGGACGTCACCTTCGACGTCTTCGACGTCTCACGGCGGCTGCGCGAGCGCGGCTGGCAGGTCCCCGCGTACACCTTCCCGGCGAACCGGCAGGACCTGTCGGTGCTCCGGGTGGTCTGTCGCAACGGCTTCTCCCGGGACCTCGCCGACCTGCTGCTGGCCGACCTCAACCGGCTGCTGCCGGAGCTGCGCCGCCAGCCCGTCCCGCTGCAGGACCTGGGCGTGCCGGTCCGCGAGGGCTTCCACCACTGAAGGCGATTCCGGGGGGGCTCAGCGCCCCGGGACCGCCGCG
>NZ_JBHYGR010000085.1:0-1926 GCF_042738155.1 Kitasatospora sp. NPDC059088
TTTCTTTCTTTTTTTTGTGATTTTCTCTATTAATATGGTGTGGTCGCTGGGGGGGGGCCCCCGGGGCCCCCCGCCTCGGGCTCGGGTGGTGCGGGGCGTCAGTCCTCGGTGAGGGCGTCGATGCCCGAGACGACCCGGGCCAGCAGGTCCAGGAAGGTCGCGCGCTCCTCGACGCTGAGGCCGCCGACCAGCGACTGCATCCGGGCGAAGTGCTCGGGCGCGAGTTCGCGCAGCCGGTCGGCGCCGCGCGCGGTCAGGATCACCACGTTGCCGCGGCCGTCCTCGGTCGACGGCCGGCGGACCACCAGCCCCTCCCGCTCCAGCCCGTCGACCAGGCCGGTCACGGTCGCCCGGGAGACCCCGAGGGTCGCCGCGAGCTGGGACGGCGACTTCTCGCCGCCGTGGTCCTCCAGGTCCGCCAGCAGCCGGTACCGGCCGGTCGAGAGGCCGAACCGCCCGAAGTGGACCTCCCCGGCCTGCCCGATCCGTGCCCCCGCCGCCATCAGCCGGGCCGCGACCAGGATCGCCTGCGGATCGGCCGACAGGCCGTAGCGGGCGATCTGCCGACGGGCCTGCTCGATGCTGGGGGCGGCGGGGCCGGTCTCGGGGTGCTGCGTCATGAAAGTAATATGGCGCCTCATCAGTTCCTGGTCAAGCCGCCCCGGTCACCCGTGCCCGGGAGGCAGGCCGGGCGACGGCACGCTACGGCCCCTCCGGGCGGTCGGTGCCCGGTCAGTGTCCGGTCAGGGCCCGGTCAGGGCTCGGCGCAGGCGGGTCAGCCAGTCCTGGGCCGCGCCCCGGACCCAGGGGTGCTGTGCCCGGAAGTCGTCCCAGGCCCCGGGTGGGAGGGAGAGGGTGTCCAGGTGCGGGGTGGTCGCGCTCGCCGAGGTGCCGGGTCCGTGGCGGAACACCCGGTGCAGCAGCTGCGGGGAGGGGCCGGAGCCGGCGGCCTCCGCGAGCAGGACGGCGTCGTAGAGGTCCTTGGGCTTGGCGCGGCCCTCCGCAGCGGAGTCGGCGTGCAGCCACAACAACTTCCAGGCGAGCGACAGCTCGCGGCTCGCGGTCCGCACGGGCGTCGGCGCGGCGCCGTCGCCCCGGGGGACGGCCGTCCACACGGGGGCCTCGGGCAACTGCTCGTCGCGGGCGAAGTCCAGTCGCACCTCGCCGGGCGGGAGGCCGTCGGCCCGCCAGGGGATGACCAGGCGGATGCCAGGGGTGTCGTACTCCGAGTAGGTCCAGTCGCCGTCGAGCCGGGCGGCGGCCGGGTCGAGGGTCAGCCCCGGGGCGGCCGTCGGCTGCTCGCGTACCAGGTCGAGCAGGGCCCGGTGGGGTGGGTCGGCCTCCGGCTCCGCCGCGTTGATCCAGTGCAGTCCTTCGGGTGCGACCACGGGTCGCAGGCCGGGTGTGTCGAACTCCTCGAAGGCCCAGATCTCGTACCGGGCGGCACCGTCGGCGGCTTCCGGCCACTGCTGGACGGTTGCCGGTTCCGCCACGTACGGGTACGGGTGCCCGGGATCGACGGGGATCAGCGGCGGCGGCGGGACGATCCAGTCGAGGTCGGCGGGCTCCCGTGCGTCGTCCCCCACCCAGGCCGGCATCACCATGCTTCCGCGCAGCACCAGGGTGTCCCCCAGGGGGGAGGCGGCGACCAGGGCGAGGAGGTGGTCGAGGGCGGCCCGGTGGGCTCGACGGTGCCCGGCGTGGTGCTCGAAGTCCCCCGTGAAACCCTTCATTTCCGCCGCTCCGCGCCTGCTCGTCCGTCCGGTCGTCGGTGGCCGACTGTAGCGGCGGGCACCGACAGCGTCCGGGCCGGGGGGGGGCGCCGGGGGGGGGGGGGCCCGCGGGAACGCCCTGTTGGGGACACAGCCGCCGTTGGGTGGTTGTGGGGTGGAAAAACAGCAAACGACAGTGGGGGGGGGTGTGGGG
>NZ_JBHYGR010000085.1:1936-14929 GCF_042738155.1 Kitasatospora sp. NPDC059088
GTCACCCCCCCCCGCTGGCGGCGCGCGACTTTGAGCGGCGGCCACCAACCGCCCCCCGCCCGGCCGGCCACGGCGGGCAGGGGGCCCCCCCCGCACCCGGCCGTGGGAGGCACCGGCCGACGTGGGGGCGTGGGCCGGTCTGCCCAGCAGCTCCGCAAGGGGGTGGTGGGGCTGCTGTGACCCGGAATGCTAGACCGGCCCGGGCTCCGTGAACAGACCTTTGACCTGCGAACTTTCGGCCGCGGACATGCCAGCGGGTCGGTGGTTCGCCGCCGGCGCGAGGCCGACCACGCCGAGCGCTGGGGCGCTCGACCGCCGTGCGGCCGGGGTCAGGAAGAGCGCCGCGGCGGGCGGTAGTTGGGCCTGGACCGCAACACCCTCAGCAGTTCGCCGAGTTCGTAGGGGTGGAACTCGCTCTTCGGTACGGCCACCGGGAGTTCACCGCGGGCGTAGAGGTACAGGTGGTCCCGGTCGTCCGTGATCCGGGTGAAGCGCGACCAGGAGAACGGCTGCCGGAAGTTCCCCGTCGTGAAGGCGCAGCCGCTGTCCTTGAAGGTGATGGTCAGCGGGCCGGGGTACTCCGCCCGGTGGCGGGCGACGCCGAGCCTGGTGACGAACGACTGCCAGAAGGCGAGCAGCGGCGCGACCACCACCAGCACCACGCCGAGCGCCGGCTGGCCACCTGTCACCAACAGGACGATGCCGCAGGCCACGAGCACCGCGCAGCAGGCCCGGACCACCGCGAAGCGGCGCCGGTACGCCCGCCGCACCCCGCGGTACTCCTCCTCGGCCGTCAGCTCGTAGCTGACGTGGATGCTCACAGTCCGCCCCCGGTGGTTCGTCCACTGCCCCGTCGTCCCGGCATCCTGCCAGGAGCGGCGGCGGCCGCCAAGTGCTGCGGTCCGCAGGGGCGTTCGGCGCTCAAGGACGGGCGGGATCCCCGGGGTCGGACACGGCGGCGGCGAAGCGGGCGGCCAGAGGCGTGGTCCGGCTGACGGACCGACGCCGCTACCTGGTCCCGGTCGTGGTGGTCTGCCCGGAGTTCACCCCGTGGCAGGCCCGGGTGCGGATCGCCGCGGGTGAGGCCCCGGGACTCGCCCGGGCCGAGCACGTCGACTTCGTCGACATCGACTCCGGCCACAGGCCACTGGCCACTGGCCACTGGCCCATGGTCACCAGGCCCGCCGAACTCGTTCACCTCCTCGACGACATGACGCCCCGGGGCTGACCCTGCACGCGCTCCGGCTGCGGAACCGGGTCGGTGCCCCGTAGTCGGGATCACCCCACCCGCGGGGCGCGTTCTGCGGCAGGATGTCGGCGTCGTCCCGCCCCGAGCTCAGGAGCGCCCCTCCATGCGCCGTGCTTCCATGGCCGCCTCCGCCGTCACCTCCGCTTGCGTCGCTGCGGCTCTGGCGGCCGTCCCGACGTTGTCCGGCTGCTCCTCGTCGGTGGTGGATCGGGACCGCAGCGCGGACGTCGGACTCGTCCTGTGTGCATCCGAAGGCGCCGATCCCGCCCTGGGCGGTCGGATGCGAACGGAGCGGTGCGCGATATCGGTCGACAACCGTTCTCCCCGCATGCTGGCGTACACGATCGACCTCGCCTGCACCAGCACCGAGCGCCACGCCTTCGACGCCGGCCGCATGCTCTACTACGTGCCGCCCGGCCGGCACACCATCGCCGGTGCCGGGATTCTGGACAGCGTCACCGACCGTGATCTGACCTGTCACATCGGTTCGGCGAGCGCCCAGGAGCTGACTCCGGAGGACGGCAGGCCGGAGCCGGCGGAGTCCCCCGACGGCGTGCTGGCGGCCGCGCTGGCGGGGCAGGGAACCGGCGGTGGTCCCGGCCAGGTCGGTGCGGGGGCGTCGTCGGCGGCGGCCGGCGGGGCGTCGGCCGCCGCGCGGGCCGGGGACCCTGCCGCGGCATCGGCGTCCGCGGCTGCCTCCGCTTCGGCCGCGGCGTCGGCCGCTGTCTCGGCGTCAGCCTCGGCTGCGGCAGAAGCCTCGGCTGCTGCCGCCAGGACGGCGGCAGCGCAGCGGAAGGCGTTCGCCCAGGCCTACACGGTCGGCGACTACAGCGTCAGGATGAGCGCGGCGAACCCCGTCAACACCACGACCGTCGACCTCCTCCTCGATGTGACCTCGCACGATCCGAACACCGGGCTCGCCAGGCAGTTCGGACTCGTCGTCACGCTGCTGAACGTGGACGGCTCCGTGAACGCCGAGGGCACGGTGTGCGCCGAACTGTTGGGCGGCGACTCCCAGCGGCTCGAATTCAGCCCTGGCAGGGGAACGCCGGACTGGACGACAGCGCACGTCACCCGTAGTCCCACTGTGCCCTGCTGATCGTCCGGACTGACGGCCCGGCCATGAGGGCTCCGCCCGGGCGGGGGGAGCCGGGGCGGGGGTGTGGTCAGGGCGGCTGGTGCGGGGGAGCGGGGGTGGTGGTGGAGGGCAGGAGCCAGTCGGTGGTGGTGTGCGGGGGGCGGTTCGCGGGGGCGGGGCGGGGGGTGCCGCGGTAGTTCAGGTACATGCCGGTCAGGGCGGTGACCTTGGCGCGCAGCAGCCAGGGGTCGAAGGGCTTGACGATGAAGTCGACCGCCCCCGCGTCGTAGCCGCGCAGGACGTTCTCCGGGTCGGAGCCGATCGCGGTGACGAAGATGATCGGGATGTCGCGGGTCTGGGCGCGGCCCTTGATCTGGGCCGCGGTCGCGTAGCCGTCCATGCCGGGCATCTGTACGTCCAGGACGATGACGGCGATGTCGTTGTGCTGGAGCAGCGCTTTGAGCGCGTCCGGGCCGGAGGTGACGGCCAGCACGTCCCAGTCGGCGGCCGCGAGGACGGCCTCCAGGGCCACCAGGTTCGAGGGCTGGTCGTCGACCACCAGAACCCTGGGCCGACCGGTGGCGGTGGGGGCTGCGGTGTCGGCGGTGTCGGCCGTGGCGGCAGCCTCGATCCGCAGCGGGTCCTCGCCGGCCTGCTGCTCCGCCGCGATCAGCTGGCGTTCCAGCAGTTCGCAGCGGGCCTCGGCGGCCAGCCGGCGCCGGAGCGCCTCGCCCAACTCGGTCTCCAGCCGGGCGACCTCCTTCTCCAGGTCCTGCTTCTCCAGGAGCAGGTCCGCGCGGTCGTCGGCGTAGACGGCGACCTCGTCCGCACGGGCGCGCTCCCGCGCCCAGTCGCTCTCCAGCTGGTTGAGGCGCAGTTCCAGGTCGGCGATGCGGTGGTTCTTGTCGAGCAGGGCGTCGCCCAGGACGTCGCTGTGGGCGGCCGAGCGCCGTGACAGCCGGTCGGCCTCGGCCAGTTGGAACTGCAGCTGCTGGACGGCGTGGCCCACCGAGGCACTGGTCCTCAGCGCGGCCGCGTGGAGCGAGCGGAGGAGTTCGACGGTCTCCAGGGTGGCGACGGTGCCCCGGTCGGCGCCCACGTCGGTGAGCAGGTCCTGGACGAACTGCCAGGACGGGATCCGCTGCCCGGACAGGTAGCGGGACAGCGCACCCGGGCTCAGGTGCCGGCGCGAGCTGTAGCGGCGCACCGACACCGTGGGCCACAACCCCGCGAACAGGCTGCGCAGGGCCTCGGCGAAGGCGCGGCACTCCTCGTTCAGATCGGGGCTCAGCGGTTGCAGGTTCCCCACCCGGTCACCCCCCGGCGTTCTACGGGCTGCACAACGGCACCATCCTCGCAGTATCGGTGGGTTGTTCTGGTCGCGCTGACGGTGCGTCACAGCATGGACGGTCCGGGCCCCGTTGCGCCGCCGTTTCCGGGGTGGCAACACCGATCGGCAACACGGGGCGGTGGCCCGGGTGAAGCGTTCGGGCCCGCGGTGCCGCCGGCGGTGCCCCCGGCGGTGCCGCCGGTGGTGTCGCTGCCGGTGATTCGGCGGCCGGAGACCGGTGATCGACATCTGCGATGCTTGCCGCCATGAGCGAGCTTCGAACGGTGGGAATCGTCGGCCTGGGCCGCATGGGCCGGACCTTGGCGGCGGCTTTCGGCCGGGCCGTCGGGCCGGGCGGCCTCCACGCCAGCGGGCGCTCCGCCGCGAGCGTCGAGCAGCTCCGGCGGGCCGTCCCCGGCGTGCGGATCACGCCCCTGCGGGAGCTGCCCGGCGCCGCGGCGCTGCTCGTCCTGTGCACGCCGCAGTCGGCCCTGTCCGCCGTCCTGGGCGACCTGCGACCCGGGCTGACCGCTGACCACGTCGTGGTCACCATCAGCAACCGGCAGCCGCTGTCGGTGCTGGCCGGGGCGGTGCCGGGCCCGGTGGCCAAGCTGATCCCCAGTGCGGGCAACGAGATCGGCGCCGGCGCGACGCTCCTGGTGCCCGGGCCCGGGATGACGGAGGCGGCGACCGAGAACCTCCTGGCGTTGCTGCGGTCGTTCTCCACCCCGTTCGTCATCGGCGAGGAGCAGGGCCGCGCCGCGACCGACCTGGCGTCCTGCGGCCCGGCCCTGCTGGCCGAGGCCGCGGTGTCGATGGCCCGGGCCCAGTGCGAGCGGGGCGCCCCGCTGCCGAGGGAGCTGGCGGAGCGGCTGGTCAGCTGCAGCCTGGAGGCGGCGGGCCGCCTGGTCGGCGGCGGCGCCACGCCGGCGGAGGTGATCGAGCGGGTCGCGGTTCCCGGCGGCAACACCGCCGCCGGGATCGAGGCGGCCCGCGAGGGCCTCGACGCGGCGTGGCGCGCTGCCTTCCGGGCGACGCAGGACAACGAACGGTCCGACCGGCACCCGCACTGACGGCGGGGCGCGCGGGCCCGCCAGGCCCCTCGGCGTCCCGTTTCGGCGTTCCAGGGGCGCATCGTTCCCGCAGGTCAGAGGCCCTTTCGCCGTTCCAGTGTCCCCAACGGGGCGTTGGCTCTGGCGGCCGGGACGGACCGTTCCGCAGGCTTCGGTCATCCGGTCGACGTACGGTTCGACCGCTTGCCGAAGGGGCCCGAGCCCATGTCCGTCCGTACCTCCCGTACCTCCCGCACCCGGCTGGCCACCGCCGCCGTGGGTGTCGTGCTCGCCGCCCTGTCGGTCTCCGCCTGCAACGGCAACGGGGACACCGGGGACATCGCGACGACGACCGGCCCGACCCTCCGGGCCGCCGGTTCCGCCTCGCCCTCGTCCGCCTCGCCCTCGCCCGCCGCTCCGGCGGGCAGCGCCGGTACCACCGGGAAGCCCTCGGCCGCCGCAGTCGCGTCCACCGGTGCGAAGCCCGGGGCGAGCGCCCCCGCGTCCAAGTCGTCCGGCGGGCCGGCGCCGGAGGCGGCCAAGCCGGTCACCTGCACCGGCGACAACACCCGGACGACGGCCGCCCCGCTGAACCGCCCCGTGAACCACATGCTGCTCACGGTCACCAACACCGGTAGCGGCACCTGCTACCTGTACGGCTACCCGGCGGTCCGGTTCGGGGAGGCCCAGTCCGTGCCCCCGGTGATCACCGACTCCAAGCCGCAGGCCGTCGTCACGCTCAAGCCCGGCGAGTCCGGCTACGCCTCCGTGAACCTGTCCTCCACCGACGGCACCGACAGTGCCAACGGCCACACGGTGAACTCCCTGGCCGTCTACTTCCACGGCCCGTCCGGCAACGAGAGCGTCGGTGCCGGGTCCCAGCCCTCGCTGCCCGCGAAGGGCGTCTACGTGGACGACTCCCTCAAGGTCACCTACTGGCAGCAGTCGATGGACGACGCCACCTCCTGGTGACCCCGGCAGCACCCTCCGGTGAGCGAACGAGTGAACGAGCGAACGAGAGAAAGGGACAACCACCATGCCCAGTAAGCCCCGCAGGATCGCCCGGCTCTTGGTCGTCTACGTCGGCGCGGCCCTCCAGATCCTCGTCCTCGGCGCCCCGGAGGACCCCGACCTCTCCCGCGAGGCCGGCCTCGCCCGGCACTGACGCTCGGCACTGATGCCCGGCACTGACGGTGCTGCGCGACGGTCGACGGGTGAGCGGCGGCACTTCGCAGGCGAACCGAACCGCGAAGAGTTCTTCGCGAATAACTCTTCGCAAAGAACTCTTTGCGGACTACCGTGTGTCGCATGGCTGATGCAGTGGAGGGGCCGGACGGCCCGCAGGGTGATGAGGACTCGGTCGTCCTGGATGCCAAGGGGCTGCGCGCCCTGGCGCATCCGGTGCGCGTGCAGTTGGTCGGGCTGCTGCGGAAGCACGGCCCGTCGACGGCCACCCGCCTCGCCGAGCGGCTGGGCGTGAATTCCGGTACGGCCAGCTACCACCTCCGGCAGCTCGGCGCGGCCGGTTTCGTCGAGGAGGACACCGAACGCGGCAATGCGCGCGAACGCTGGTGGCGTTCGGTGCACCGGACCACCTGGTTCAACGAACCGGAGCTGGCCGAGCGGGAGCCCGAGGCCGCACTGGCCTACCAGCAGTCCGTCGCCGCGATCTACACCCTGCGCACCCAGCAAGCCCTCAACGGGCTCCAGACGATGCCCCGCACCTGGCGGAACACCTTCGACATGAGCGACTGGGCCTTGCGGCTCACGCCCGAGGAAGCCGCCGCCCTGTACCGGGAGCTGGCGGAGGTCATCGCGCGCTACCGGCGGGACACGCCGGAGACCGCGGCCGGTGCCCCCGAGGGGGCCGAACGGGTCGCCGTGATCACGCAGATCCTGCCCGAACCGGACGCGCCGGCCACGTCGTCGCTCCCCTCCGGCCCCCAGGAAGCGGAAGGAAGTCCGACGTCATGACCGACGACGCCCCGGAGGCCGGCGGCATACCCGGCAAGAGGTCCTTACGGCCGCTGGGCGGGGTGCTGGCGGCCATGGTCGTGTCGCTGACCGGCACGCGGATCTCCGTCGTGGCACTGCCCTGGTTCGTCCTCGTCACCACCGGCAGCGCCACCCGGACCGGACTGGTGGCCTTCTGCGAGATGGCTCCCTACGTGGTGGTCAAGGCGTTCACCGGACCGCTGGTGGACCGGATCGGCCCGCGGGCCGTCTCCTGGACCACCGATCTGGCCAGCGCGACCGCCGCCGCCGCGGTTCCCCTGCTCCACGCCCTGGACCTGCTCTCCTTTCCCCTACTGCTGGTTCTCGTCGCGCTGATCGGCGCGGCCCGGGGCCCAGGCGACCTGGCCAAGGAGGTGATGGTCCCGGAGGCGGCCGAGCGCGGCCGGGTGCCGCTGGAACGGGCCACCGGTCTGGCCGGTGTGATCGAGCGGCTCGCCTCCACCGTCGGCCTGGCCGTCGGCGGATCCCTGGTGGCCCTGCTCGGTCCCCTGACCGGGCTCGCCGTCAACGCGGGCTGCTTCGCCCTCGGATCAGTGATCATCAAACTCGCGCTGCCCCGCGGCATGGGACACGCGGCCGAGGAAGCCCCCTCGCCGGCCGGGGAGACGGGACCGGGCTACTGGCGGCGGTTCGGCGAGGGCTTCACCTTCCTGCGCGGCGAGCCGCTGCTGCTCACCGTCATCGTCATGGTCGGCATCACCAACCTGCTGGACGCGGCGTTCGGCTCGGTGCTCGTACCCGTCTGGGCCAGGGAGTCGGGCAACGGGCCGACCGCGATCGGCCTGATGGGCAGCGTGACGGGAGCCGCGGCGGTCGGCGGGAGCCTGATCGCCGCGGCCGTCGCGCACCGGCTGCGGCGGCGGGCGGTGCTTCTCACCGGATTCCTGCTCGCCGGGGCGCCGAGGTTCCTGGTCCTCGCCTCCGGCGCCCCGGTGGGGGTGGTACTGACCGTCTTCGCGGTCAGCGGGTTCGGTGCCGGCTTCGTCAACCCGGTGCTGGGGGCCGTCCTCGTCGAGCGGGTGCCGCGCCGGATGCTGGGCCGGGTCAACGCCCTCGGTGACTCGCTGGCCTGGGCCGGGATCCCTCTCGGCGGGCTGCTGGCCGGGGCGGCGGTGGCCGCCGTCGGACTCCTTCCGGTGCTGCTCACCTGCGGCGCCGCGTACTTCCTCACCACGAATCTGGCCGGACTGCGGGCGGAATGGCGCGAGCTGGACCGTACGCGCGGGCAGGGCGACTCCGAGGAGGACGTCCCCCGAGGCAGTGCGAAGGTAGCGACATGACGTCGTCGCGCAGCGGCAGGTGGCGGGGGACGACAACGGTCCTCACGCTGGTCTGGACGCCGGACACCCACGGACGGAAGGCCGGGCCATGCGGAAACTGATCTACGGCATGAATCTGACCCTGGACGGTTACGTCGCCGCGGCCGGCGACGACATCGGCTGGAGCGGACCGCCGAGCCCCGAGCTCTTCCAGTACTGGCTCGACCACGAGCTGGCGAGCGGCCTGTCGCTGTACGGGCGCAAGCTGTGGGAGACGATGAGCTCCTACTGGCCGACCGGCGACCAGCGGCCCGACGCCACCCCGGCGGAGGTCGAGTTCGCGCGGAACTGGCGGGACACGCCGAAGGTGGTGTTCTCCTCGACGATCGACACGGTCGACTGGAACGCCCGCCTGGTCACCGGCGACGCGCTCAGCGAGATCACCCGACTCAAGGCCGAGGACGGCGGCCCGATGACCATCGGCGGCGCGACGCTCGCCGGGGCGGCCATGCGCGCCGGGCTGATCGACGAGTACGTGATCGCCACCCACCCGGTCCTGGTGGGCGGCGGCACGCCGTTCTTCACCGCGCTGGACGGCTGGGTGGACCTGAACCTGGTGGAGACGCGGACGTTTCCCGACGGTGTCCTCCTGACCAGGTACGAGAGGAGGCGCTGAGCAGTCCGAGCACCCCGCTCCGGGGCGGCGGATAGGGTGGCGGCATGGACGAGTACGCGGTTCCGGTCCTGCCGAGCCGGGACCTGGACGAGACCCAGGAGTTCTACGGCCGGCTCGGCTTCGAGCCCCGGGGCCGCTGGGACGGGCCGGACGGCTACCTGATCGTCGTCCGGGGCACGGTCGAGCTGCACTTCCGCCATGAACCGGGGGTGGATCCGCTGACGACGGCCAGCAGTTGCTACCTCCAGGTCCGGGACGCGGACGCGTGGCACCGGGAGTGGGAGCGGATCGGTGTCGAGGCCGACCCGGCCACCGGCAGCCGGCTGACGCCGGTGGGCGGCACCGACTACCGGATGCGGGAGTTCGCCCTCGTCGACCGCAGCGGCAACCTGCTGCGGGTCGGTAGCCCGGTGGCCGGCTGAGACCCGCGGTCGTCGTTCCACGGGGAGTGCGTCAAGGGCAGGGGGAAACGGGACCGCCCGGTCGCCCCGACTCGGCTGAGTCGCTGCGACCGGGCGGTCCGGAGTGTGGGCCCGGGGGCGGGCCCGGGGTGCGGCCGGGGTCAGACGGTGACCTGGTCGGTCCGCTCGGCCTGCTCGGCGGCCGACCGGTCGGGGGTGGCCGGGGTGGCCGGGGTGTTCTCCCGGGGCGTGGGGAGCGCGGCCATGATCGCGCCGGAGATCACGATGGTGGCGGCCCAGGCCAGGCCGTACTTGCCGACGGGGGTGTCGGAGAGCGGGCCGGCGAACCAGTCGCACTTGGTGAAGGCGAGCCCGAACAGCAGCGCGAGCACCCAGGAGACCATCGCCTGCCAGCAGAAACCGCCCGCGTACCAGTAGCGGCTGTTCCGGGTGGTGTCCATCAGGGCGGCGGCGTCGTAGCGCACCGCGCGCGTCCGGCGCCGGAACATGTCCACCGCGTAGACGCCGATCCAGGCGGAGAAGGAGACGGCGAGCAGGATCAGGAAGGTGATGAAGGAGCCCAGGAAGCTCTTCGCGACCAGCATCAGCAGCAGGCCGCCGACCAGCGAGATCACGGCGTTGATGCTGACGGCCAGGGCGCGCGGCAGCTTGACGCCCATGGTCTGCGCGGTGAAGCCGGCCGAGTACATGGACAGGCTGTTGATCAGCAGCATGCCCACGATCGCGGTCAGCAGGTAGGGCACGGCCAGCCAGGTCGGCAGCAGGTCGCCGAGGAAGGAGACCGGGTCCGCGGCCTGGGCCAGGCCGGGGGAGGCCACCGCCATCACGGCGCCCATCAGCACCATCGGCACCATGACCAGGCCGGCGCCGGAGACCGTCACGCCGACGATCTTCCTGCCGGAGGCGGAGTGCGGCAGGTAGCGGGCGAAGTCCGGGCCGGTGGGGACCCAGCTGATGCCGCCGGCGGCGATGGTCCCGATGCCGGCGACCACCATCGCGGTGGTGCCCGCGGGCTTGGAGAAGACCTCGCTCCAGTGCATGGTCGCGATCAGGTAGCCCAGCACCAGCACGCTGAACACGCCGAAGAGGTACGTCGACCAGGTGTTGCAGACGTTGAGCGCCTTCCGGCCCATGCCGGAGACCAGGAAGGTGCAGGCGACGAAGGCGAACAGGGTGATCACGATCAGCGCGGTGTTGCTCTTGACACCGAAGACCAGGTCGAGCACGGTCAGCACGGCGTAGGCGCCGGTGACGGCGTTGATCGTCTCCCAGCCGAACCGGGCGATCCAGAGGATCGCGCCGGGGAAGAGGTTCCCGCGCACCCCGAAGGTGGCCCGCGAGAGGGTCGCGCCCGGGGCCCCGCCCCACTTGCCGGAGACCGACAGCACGCCGACCAGGCCGAACGACACGACCGCGGCGCACGCGGCGACGATCAGGACCTGCCAGAAGTTGAGCTGGTTCAGCACCACCAGGGCGGCACCCATGGTGAGCAGCAGGACGCTGATGTTCGCCGCGACCCAGGTCGGGAAGAGCTCGCGGACTCTGCCCTGACGCTCGTGGTCGGGGACGGGTTCGATTCCGCGCGTCTCTATCGCGCCGGCGGCGGTGTCGGCGGTGGACGTGTTGTCCATGAGGGGGGCTCCGGGCGTGTGAAGCGGTGGTAAATCGGGCAAATGGAACATTTATGGAACTCTTCGCGCGTAGCGCGGGAGTTGAGTCATCCTACTTTGTTCCGGATGCATCCTGATTGCGCTACCCTGCCGCCCGCCGCAGGCCCGCCGCCGCCCCGCCGCCATCCCGCCGCCGCCCCGCCGTCCTGCCGCCCCGGAGCCTCCTGGGCCCGTCCGGCCGGCCCGTCCGGCCGACCCGGCGGGCGTCCCGGGCACGGGCCGGAGTCCACGGGGGAGTGGATGCGGCGCCCGGGCTCGGTCGAGGAGCGCCGCGTCGAGTGGATCAAGGACCTGGTCGGCCCGCCGACCCACGGCTCGGTCGGCGCTCGCCCGTCGTCCGATCGGGTGTGGTTGAACCACCGTCAGGTCAATCAACCGTCAAGTTGGTTCATTCACAGAATGTTTCCGGGGAGAGCGGCCGGAAGTCCGAAACAATTCCGCCGCTACGAGGTCTTCACAGGGAGATCTCAGACTGACAGGCTGGGGCCGCCCTTTCAGCACGGAGGAGGTTCCTTGTCCCGCATATCCACGTTGGCCGGAGCGGTCACTTGCGCGCTCGCCCTTGTCACCGGAACCGCTGTGGCCGCGTCGGCCGCGCCGATCGACCAGGCCCCGGGTGCGGCGGCCGCCGAAGCGAAGGTCGACCCCGTCGACTGGAAGCCTTGTAACCCCGACCCGACCAAGCCGGACCCGGGCGGCTTCGACTGCGCCGTCTACCCCGTGCCGCTGGACTACGACGACCCGTCGGGCCAGAAGGTCGGCATCGCCATGATGCGGCACCGTGCCAGTGACCCGGCCAAGCGGATCGGTTCGCTGTTCATGAACCCGGGCGGCCCCGGCGGCAGCGGTTACATGTGGGCGACCACCACCCGCTTCGGCGCCGAGGTGCAGGCCAAGTTCGACCTGGTCGGCTTCGACCCGCGCGGGGTGGCCCGGAGCAACCCGCTCAAGTGCTTCAAGACCCAGGAAGAGGCCGACGCGGTCAACAACCGCATGGTGGGCGTCCCCGTCACCAAGGCCGAGGTCGACGAGACCCTGGACGCCGACCAGGACTACACCGACGCCTGCAGCAAGAACGCCGGCCCGCTGATCGAGCACATGTCGACCATCAACGTGGTCCGTGACCTCGACCGGATGCGCCGCGCCGTCGGCGACTCCCAGCTGACCTTCGCCGGGTTCTCCTACGGCACGCTGATCGGGTCCACCTACGCCGCCATGTACCCGAACAAGGTGCGCGCGGTCATCGTCGACGGCAACGTCGACCCCGACCTGCGCCTGCACAACGGCCTGGAGTACGACCGCCAGCGGGCGGGCGGCTTCGAGATCGCCCTGGACGAGTTCCTCAAGCGCTGCCAGACCGCCGGCGCCCCGCGCTGCGCCTTCGGTGACGGCGACACCCGCGCCAAGTTCGACGAGCTCCGCGACCACCTGCGGACCAGCCCGATCACGCTGTCGAACGGCTCCAAGGTGACGCTGAGCAGCTTCACCAGCGAGGTGGCGAGCGCGCTGTACTCGCAGGCCAAGCTGGCTCCGCTGGCGAAGTCGCTGCAGGCCACCTACCAGGTGATGCAGAAGCCGGCCGCGGCCGCCCTGCTGGCGCCGAAGGCGGACGTCTCCGACGAGGCGGCCAACCAGCTCACGGTGAACGTCCCGCGGGCGCTGCGCGAGGCCCCGGCCGACTCCGAGTACGCCGGTGACGACTCCTACATGGGCGTCAACTGCCAGGACAAGCCGTACCCGTCGAACGACCGGGTGTTCGCCAACGTCGCCCGTGCGTGGGAGAAGGAGTCGCCGACCTTCGGCCGCTACCAGGCCTTCGACGCCCCGGCGTGCGCGAGCTGGCCCGCCCCGGCCCGGGACGCCGAGCGCTTCACCGGCCCCTGGAACAAGAAGACCTCCAACACCGTGATGGTGATCGGCAACCTCTACGACCCGGCCACCCAGTACAAGTTCGCCCAGCGGATGCAGCAGGAGCTGGGCAACGCCGTGCTGGTCAGCGTCGACTCCATCGAGCACTGCGCCGTCGGCCGCAGCAAGGCGCTGAACGCGCTGGTCACCCGCTACCTGGTGGACGGCACCGCGCCGAAGCCGGGCCAGCTGCTCAAGCCGGACGCTGAGATCTTCCCGGCGGTCTGAAGGATCTCCCCTCGAACGACCGGCCGTTGAGGCCGGGGCCGTGGGGGGGGGGGCGGGGCGGTGGCGGCGCCGACTGGCGGGCCGTGGGTGGGTTGAGCGGTGGGT
>NZ_JBHYGR010000085.1:14939-15361 GCF_042738155.1 Kitasatospora sp. NPDC059088
TGCTCGTCTCCCTCCTCGACGTCGGGAGCGTGGGGGCGGGGGGGGGGGGGCGCGTCCCCCCCCCCCCCCACCACAGTCGTGTGCGGTGGAGAATGCGGCAGGAGATCGCCGTCGAACTTCCCGGTGGAGCGAATTCCGGCAGCTTGCGAGGGGCCGTCATCGGTGCCACGGGAAATCGGGATCCGATTCGACGGTGTGACAGCTCGCCGGTAGAGAAGCGAAAATGACGTGCAATCATAGTGATTCGTCAAGGAATCCACAAAGCCGAATACGGCCGTGGGTGTGCTGTTAGCCCTGCTCGCCCTGCTCGCCCTGCTCGCCCTGCTCGCTCAAACTCGAGAGGCAGGTCTCCGTGGGGGGGGGGGGGGGGGGCCCCCCCCCCCCCCCCCCCCCCATCCCCCCCCCCCCCCCGCCAGGCGGCC
>NZ_JBHYGR010000085.1:15371-31674 GCF_042738155.1 Kitasatospora sp. NPDC059088
TGTGTACCCGAGACCGGTCGCCGACCGTCGGCCGCGACCAGGCCGTCGACGCCCCGGCGTGCGCGAGCTGGCCCGCCCCGGCCCGGCCCGCCGCTGCTAGGCGGCCTGCTCAGCCTCTTGGTCGAGGATCCGTCCGTCGTGGAGTTCGATGACCCGGTCGGCGAGGGTCATCAGCGTCGGGTCGTGGGTGGCGACCAGGACGGTGACGCCCTCGCTCCGGACCACAGCGCGCAGCAGCTCCATGATCGAGCGGCCGGTCTCCGAGTCCAGCTGGCCGGTGGGCTCGTCGGCGATGATCAGGCCGGGGTCGTTGGCGAGTGCGCGGGCGATCGCGACGCGCTGCTGCTGGCCGCCGGAGAGTTCGCCGGGCCGCTGGTTGGCGTGGTCGGCGAGGCCGACCAGGGCGAGCAGGGTGTGCGCGCGCTCCTCGCGCTCGGCCGGCGGGACCTTGCGCAGCCGCATCGGCACGCCGACGTTCTCGGCGGCGGTGAGCATCGGGATCAGTCCGAAGGACTGGAAGACGAATCCGATCCGCTCCCGCCGCAGGGCGAGCCGGCCGTCCTCGTCCAGGCCGCCGAGATCGATGCCGTCCAGGACGATGCTGCCGCTGGTCGGCGCGTCCAGACCGCCGACCAGGTTGAGCAGGGTGGTCTTGCCGGAGCCGGAGCGGCCCTTGAGCGCGGTGAGTTCACCGCGCTCGATCGAGAAGTCGATGCCGCGCAGGGCGTGGACGGTCCGTTCCCCGCTGCCGAAGCTGCGCCGCAGATCGGACACGGCCACCATCGGGCCGGTGGCCGTCAGGGTGGTGTCGGCGGCCTGGTCTTGCGTCATGCGGCGTCCCCCTGGGGTGGTGACGACCCGGTTCTGTTCGGGTCAACGGATGGAGTGCTTTCGTGGGTTCAACCTCCCGGGCAGAGAAATTCGAAAGGAGAAGTTCCCTGGTCAGGAGGCGGTCGGCGAACCCGAAGTCATGAAGTGTGCATGGCATTTCAGTGGCTTCTCCCCACCGGGGATGTCGCCAATACAAGGAATTTGCTCATTGCTTACTTGATTCGCGCAAGTCCCTTCCGTTCCTGGATCGAATCTGACAGCATCGTCCGCTATCCGGCGATCGAATGCCGGTGATCACTGCGCCGGTACGCCCGTGGGGTGCCCGTCCGTGACCGATGAGGGTCCGGAACGGATCGACGGGTGGGGGCTGGATTGCGACCGGGTCTGAGACCGGGGGAGGAACTTGATGCTCGGCTTCGTCGTGCGCAGGGTGCGCGGGCGACTGCCGCTGGCTGCTGCCGTCCTGCTGACGGTACTGATCACCACGGCGGTACTGACCGCTCTGGTGACCTTCAACAGCAGCGTCGGCCAGGCCGGCCTGCGGCAGGCGCTCCAGGGACCGGGCCATGCCCGGACCGCTGTGGTGGTGACCGCGGAGCACGGCTCCGACCAGCGGCAGAAGGACGAGGAGGCGCTCGCCTCCTACCGGCAGAAGCTCTTCGGCGACCTACCGGTCCACACCGACAGCCTGCTGCGCAGCCGATCCTTCGGCCTGTCGGGCGGTGACGCCCCGGTGGGTGGTCAGTCCGGCACGGACAAGGTCGACCTGACGGTCCTCGCGGATCTCGACCGCTCCCGGGTGAGCCTGGTCGCCGGTGCCTGGCCGGGCGCCGTCACCGGGCCGGTCCGCTCCGCGGCCCCGCAGGTCGCCGTGCCGCAGACCATGCTGGCCCGGCTCGGCCTGACCGCCCGGGCGCTGCCCGTGGACGTCCCGCTCACCGACCGGCTCGACGGCACGGCGCTGACCGTCCGGGTCACCGGCGTCTACCGGGCCGCCGATCCGTTCGCCGCGTACTGGCGCATCGACCCGATCGGCGGCCACGAGGTCGAGACCGGCGGATTCACCACCTACGGCCCGATGATGGTCGACCCGAGCGCTTTCGCGGCCGGGGCCCTGCCGCAGAGCAGCCGCGGCTGGCTGCTCGACGCCGACTTCGCGGGCGTCGACCAGGACACGGCCGAGGCCATCGGCGGGCGGGCCCAGCCCCTGGCCGACGACCTGCGGAAGACCTTCAGTCTCACTGCCGCCACCGAACTCCCCGACCTGGTACGCGAGTTGTCGGCCAGTCTGATGGTCGCCCGGTCCACCCTGCTGATCGGCGCGCTGCAACTCGCCGTGCTGGCCGCCGCGGCCCTGCTGCTGGTGGTCCGGCTGATCTCGACCCGCCAGGAGCGGGAGAACGAACTGCTCGCCGCCCGCGGTGCCTCCGGTGCCCGGCTCGGCGGATTCACGGCCATGGAGTCGGTGCTGCTCGCCCTCCCGGCCGCGGTGTTCGCACCGCTGCTCACACCGTTCGTGGTCCGCGTCCTGGCCGGCCTCGGCCGCGCCCACCAGATCGCCCTGGACACCCGGTTGAGCTGGACGCTCTGGCCGGTGGCCGTGCTCTGCACCCTGCTGTGCATCGCGCTGGCCAGCGCGCCCGGCCTGCTGCGCGGTGCCGGCGCCGCGCTGCGCCGCAAGGCCGGCCGACGCCAGGCGGTGGTCTCCGGCATCGCGCGCAACGGCGGGGACCTCGCGGTGCTCGCCCTGGCCGTGCTCGCCTACCAGCAACTCGACCAGTACGGCGGCGGACTGTCCGCCGACTCCTCCGGACAGCTCGGCGTCGACCCGCTGCTGGTCGCCACCCCCACCCTGGCGCTGTGCGCGGGAACCCTGGTGGTGCTGCGGCTGCTGCCCCTGGTCGCCCGGCTGGGCGCCCGGGTCGCCGCCCGGGGCAGCGGCCTCGGCCCGGCCATGGTCGGCTGGCAGCTGTCGCGTCAGCCCGCCCGGGCCAACGGGCCGGTGCTGCTGCTGGTGATGGCCGTGGCCACCGGCGTGCTCGCGCTCGGCCAGCACGCCACCTGGACCGACTCCCAGCGCGACCAGGCCGCCTTCGACACGGCCGGCGGCCTGCGGATATCCGCCGCGCACACCGCGCTGATGGGCCAGGGCGGCCGCTACGGCGCGCTGCCCGGCGGCGACCGGCTGATCCCGGTCTACCACGAGCAGCAGCCGCTCCCGGCCGGCACGGGCCAACTGCTCGCCCTGGACACGGCCGCCGTCGCCGACCGCATCCCGATCCGCGCCGACCTGCTCGACGGGGCCGACCGGGCGGCGGTGTTCGGCCCGCTCGCCCAGCCGGCCCCGACCGGCGCCAAGGGCGGGGTCCCGCTCCCCGGCCGCCCGCTGCGGATCGACGCGGACCTGTCCATCCGACAGACGGTCGACAACACCGGCCTGTTCACCGGGATGCACCCGATGGCCCCCTCCCCGCCGGAGGTGACCCTGCTGCTGCGGGACCGCAACGGATACGTCCACAAGGCCCCGTTCGTCGGCCTCCCGGTCAGCGGTCAGCAGCACGCCTCGGCCCCGCTGACCACGCTGGTCGACGCGCCGATGGGCTCCGTCGCCGCGCCGCTGACCCTGGTCGGGGCGACCGTCTCCTACAGCGACCGGGCCGAGGGCGAGGTGACCGTCGGCCGGCTGGCCGTCTCGGACAGCGCCGACGGCCCCGCGACCGAGGTCCCGGTGCCGGCCGGCCTCTCCTGGAAGGGGGACGTGGTCGACGGTCCGGCGCTCAAGAGCGGGGAGGCCCCGCTGGTCGCCGTCGCGCCCGAACCCGCCGATGCCGGGCGGCTGTTCACCGTCGACTACCGCTTCGCGAGGGGCACCGGCCTCTCCCTGCGGGCCGTCCTCGGCACCGCCGGGACGGACGTTCCGACGACCGTGTCCGGCGTCGCCACCAAGGACTACCTCAAGCTCATCGGCGGCTCCGCCGGCGACGTCGTCCGGGTGCCGTTCGCCGGGGGCGTCGTCCCGGTCAAGATCACCAAGGCGGTCGAGGCCGTGCCGGTCGGCGGCCGCAGCGCGCTGGTCGTCGACCTCGACACCGTGGCGCGGCTGCTGGCCGCGCAGGGCCGGGTGCTGCCCAGCCACGCCGAGTGGTGGCTGCCGGCCACCGGGCCCGGCGACCGCGCTCCGGCCGAACTGGCCGCCGCCGTGCGGGCCGCCCCGGGCACCCAGGACGTCCAGCTCTCCGACGAGGTCACCGAGGGGATGCTCAGCGACCCGGTGGGCGCCGCCCCGCAGAACGCGCTGATGGCCATCGCGCTCGTCACCGCCCTGCTCGCCGCGATCGGCTTCGTCGCCGCCGTGGCCGGCTCCGCCCACGAGCGCGCCCGGGACTCCGCGCTGCTGCTCGCCCTGGGCGCGCCGCGCAAGCAGGTCACCCGCACCGTCGCGGCCGAACAGGCGCTGCTGGTCGGGCTCGGCGGGACGGTCGGGATCGCCCTCGGCGCCCTGCTGGTCCACCTGATCGTCCCGTTCGTGGTCCTGACACCCGCCGCCCACCGCCCCCTGCCCGAGGCCCTGATCGACCTGCCCGTCGGCCAGGCCCTGCTGTTCGCGGCCGCGATCGCCGTCGCCCCGCTGCTGTCGGCCTTCCTGATCGGACGCCGCCGTCGAGACGTGGCCAACCGGCTGCGCCACGTGGAGGAGATGTGACCACCCAGGCCGGCACCCCCGTGCCCGCCCCCGACACCGCCCACCGTCCGGCCCACCGGCCCGCGCGCTGGGTCCCCACCCGGCTGCGGGCGAACCCGCTCGCCGCGCTGCTGATGGCGGTGCTCGCGTTCGTCACCGTCTTCCTGGCGGCGGCCTTCCCGCGGATCGCGGACCGGGGCGCGGACGCGGCGCTGCGCGACTTCGTCGGCCAGAAGGGCCTCAACGCGACCAGCCTCCAGGTCACCTCCCGGACGCAGCTCGACGACAACGCCGTCGTGCTCGACCGGGTGCAGCGGCAGCTGACCGAGACGGTCGGCCGGCAGCTGACGCTGGCCCAGGCGGGCCAGGCCCACGGCGCCCGCGCCCTGAGCGGGCGCACGATGCGCAACCCGGAGTACGTCCGGATCTCGGACAGCACCGACCCCGAGATCGGCCTGTTCTACCTCCAGGACCTGGCCGACCGGGCCACCCTCACCGACGGCACCTGGCCGACCCCCGGCACCGGCGACGGTCCGCTGCCGATCGTGCTGAGCAGGACGGCCGCCGACACCATCCACATCAAGCTCGGTGACGTCATCGACAACGGCGTGGACGGCGTGGGCGCCAAGCGGACCACCGTGGTGGTCGGCTTCTACCGGATCAACGACCCCCACGACCCGTTCTGGGACAACCTCGGCTGCCCGGCCCGGGCCTGCCTCAAGCCGGTCCCCGAGCACGAGCACTGGGCGACCAGCGGCTTCGTCGACGGCGCCGGCCTGGCCGCGCTGGCGCGCTGGGGTTCGGGCGCCGAGAACTTCTGGCGGCTGCCCGTCGACCCCGGCGCGCTGCGCGCCGACCAGCTCGCCCGGACCCGGACCGTGGTCAGCTCCCTCCAGACCGGGCCGGGCGCCACGAACCTGTCCGGCGTCACCCTGCGCGGCGACCTGCGGACCGGCTCCAGCCTGACGGACATCCTGAGCCGGGCGGACGACCGTTACCGGGCGTCGTTGCCGCTCAGCACGATCGGCCCGGCCGGTGTCGCGGGTGTCGCGGTCGTGGTGCTGTTCCTGGCCGCGGCGCTGACCACCGACCGGCGGGCCGCGGAGATCCGGTTGCTGCGGGCCCGTGGCGGTTCGCGGACCGGGGTGCTGGGGCGCTTGGTCGGTGAGGGCGCGGTGACGGTGCTGCCGGCCGCGGTGGCCGGTGCGGCGCTCGCGGTGGTGCTGCTGCCGACGCCGCGATGGGAGGGCGCGGTGCTGGCCGCCGTGGTGGCGGCGTCCATCGCGCTGCTGGCCTTCCCCGCGCGGGCGGCGCTGTTGTGGTCGCGCGGGCGGGCCGCGGGTGGCCGGCGTCGGCTGGTGGGTGAGCTGGCGGTGCTGGCGGTCACGGTGGCGGCGGTGGCCGAGGTCCGGCGTCGGGGTGTGGGGACGGGTGGCGGGTTGGATCCGCTGCTGGTGGCCGCGCCGTTGCTGCTGGCGGTGACGGGTGGGCTGGTGCTGGCGCGGGTCGAGCCGGTGGCGGTCGGCCGGCTGGCGGCGCTGGCCGGGCGGGGCCGTGGCCTGGTGGCGTTCCTGGGCCTGGCCCGGGCGGCCCGGGACAGTACGGGGCGGCGCAGGCCCTCCGTGCTGCCGCTGCTCGCGCTGCTGATCGCCGTGACCACCACCGGTTTCGGTGCCACCGTGCTCGACACCGTCGACCACGTCCGCACCCGGGCCGCGCGGATCGCCACCGGCGGGGACATCGGCGTCTCCCTGCCCGACTACGCCACCCTCACCGAGTCCTTCACCAAGGCCGCCGACGCCCTGCCCGGCGTCCACGCCTCCACCGGTGCGTGGGTCGAGCCCAAGGCCCGCTTCGTCGGCGCCGACCAGGACTACACCGAGGCCTACCTGGTGGTGGTGGATCCGGCGGCCTACGCCGAGATCTCCCGCACGGTCGGGGTCGGCGAGTTCGACGGGGCGAAACTGGCCGGCACGTCGGGCGGCCGGGACACCCCGGTGCCCGCCCTGGTCAGCCGCGACCTGGCCAAGCGGCTGGCCGCCGGGCCGCCCCAGGTGCGCACGCCCAACGGCAACGCCCTGCGCCTGAGCGTCGTCGCGACCGTCGCCGCGACCCCGGCCCTGCCGGACCCGGGCAAGCCCTTCGTCGTGGTTCCGGCCGGTCCCGCCTGGGAGCGGCTGCCGGACGCGAAGCGGGTGAACAAGTGGTTCGCCGTCGGGGACATCGACCCCGAACGGGTCAGGTCGACCCTGCGGGACAACGGCGGCGCCCAGCCGACGGGTCTGGCCAAGCTGGTCGCGGACGACGCAGCGGCCGCCGGCAAGGGCACCCACGGCCTGCCCGTGGGGTACACGGTGCACAGCAGCGCGGAGACGGTCACCGTGCTCGCCGACGATCCGTTGCAGCACGCCGCCGAGCGGCTGTTCTGGTACGCGGCCGCCGCCGGAGCCGGCTACGCCCTGCTCGCCGTCCTGCTGACGCTGTTCCGCGCCGCACCCGACCGCACCGCCGTCCTCGCCCGCCTGCGCACCATGGGCCTGCGCCCCCGCCAAGGACTCGCACTGATCATCACCGAGGCACTGCCGCAGACCCTCGCGGCCGCCGTCGGCGGCGGCCTGGCCGCCCTCGCGGCCGTCGCCCTGCTCGGCGGCGCCTTCGACATCTCCACCCTCGTCGGCGCCGAGGTCGGCGACGCCATCACCCCCGTCCTGCTCCCCGTCCTGCTGCCCACCACCGGCCTCGCCCTGCTGGTCGGCCTCGGCATCGTCCTGGAGACCCTCATCGCCGGCCGACGCCAGATCGCCACCGAACTCCGCGCCGGGGAACAGGCATGATCCCCGGTCGGGTGGTCGAGGAGGCACCGGGCAGCCCCGGCCTCCCGCCTCCCGTGAAGATCGCGTCGAACTTCCTGTTCGCAGACGACGCACCGGAGTAGCCTGCGACCCGTGAACGAACTGGTGTTCCGGGGCAAGGACTTGTTCCGCCCCTCCAAGTCCCGTCTGGTCGGCGCGCTCGCCTTCCTCGTCCTCATGGTGTCCGTCGGGATGATGCGCTCCGGGCCGGTGTTCGTGGCCTGGTCGCTCGGCACCGTCGTGGTGCTGTTCGTGCCGGTCTTCTACAGCTCGTGGCGAGGCTGGAGCCGGGTCGGGCCCGAGGGCGTGACGATCTGCTGGGGGTTCGGGGCCGGGCGCACCTACTCCTGGGCGGAGATCCGCTGGGTCGACGTCCGCACCACCGCGTCCAGCGGCCCGTACGCCGGCTCCGGACCGACCCGCGCGGCGCGGATCTTCACCACGGGCGGGCGCCGGCGCTCGCTGCCGGGCCTGTCCTGGAGCCCGCTGTACCCGACCGAGGACTTCGACGTGAACGTCCGGCGGCTGCGCACCTGGTGGGAGTCCAGCACCGAGGAGGCGCAGCGGGTCGAGCCCGGGAAGCAGTTCCGGGACCGGCTGACGCCGACCGCGGTCGCGATCGTCGCCGTCGTCCTGATCATGGTGGTCGGCTGGTTCGTGATCGCCTCGCGGTACTGACCGCCGTCCGCCGCAGCACAGTTGAGCGGGTGCGCTCCCGGCCGGGCCGGGGGCGCACCCGCTGTCGTGCGTCCGGGGGTCAGCGGCGCAGCCCGTCCAGCAGGGTGAGGACGTCCTCGACCGAGCCCGCGGGGTCGGTGACGGGGTAGAGCACGCCGCGCACGGTGCGGCCGGCGTCGAGGACCAGGGTGAGCCGTTTGAGGCGTTCGACGCCCGCGGCGCGGAAGGTGGGCAGCCGAAGCCCGGCGGCGAGTTCCAGGCCGGCGTCGGAGAGCAGCGGGAACGGGATCCGGGCGTGC
Source organism: Kitasatospora sp. NPDC059088 (assembly GCF_042738155.1). NCBI lineage: Bacteria > Bacillati > Actinomycetota > Actinomycetes > Kitasatosporales > Streptomycetaceae > Kitasatospora > Kitasatospora sp. NPDC059088. The sequence continues at coordinate 23,714 of NZ_JBHYGR010000085.1, forward strand.
TCGGCGAAGGCCGCCAGCTGGTCCGGGCGTTGGGTGCTGACGCCGTGGACGACGGTGTCGCGGGCGGCGAACTCGCCCATCCGGTCGCGGTAGGTGCAGGACTCCAGGGTGCAGCCGGGCGCGCCGGGGATGTCGCCCCAGCCGGGCGGCTGGTCGGCCCCGCCCGGGGCGTAGGCGCCGGGGTAGCAGTAGAGCACCGTCCAGGCGTGGTCCGCGGCGACCGGGTCGACCCGTCCGCCGGCGGCGGCGTCGAGTTCCAGTGCGGGCAGCCGGTGGCCGGTGAGGGCCGTGACCCGGCGGGTCTCGGCGGAGTCGGGGGTGCTGGTGGCGGAGAGGGTGCCGTCGCCCAGGACGTAGCGTCCGCCCCAGTCCTGGAGGGCGACCAGGACGGGCAGGAGTCCGCGGCCGCGGTCCGTCAGGTGGTACTCGTAGCGCGGCGGGTGCGGGTGGTAGAGCCGTTTCTCCAGGACGCCGTCGGCGACCAGGGCCTTGAGGCGCTCGGTGAGCACCTTGCGGCTGATGCCGAGTCCGTTCTGCAGGGCGTCGAACTGGTGGGTGCCTCCGGCGACGTCCCTGACCAGGAGCAGGGTCCAGGTGTCCCCGACCACCGTCAGGGCCTGGGAGATCGCGCAGTCGGGGTCCGCCGCTTCCGTGTGCCGCATGATCACCCAGTATAGTGAGTTCCCAAAGGGAACTCACTCGGTCCCGCTGGTGGACCGGTGGCGGCGAAGGGGCGGACGTTGACGACCGAGACGGTGGGCGCGGCGAGAACGGCGGATCCGGCGGGCGGGGACGGGAGCGGGGGCGGCGGAAGCGGCCCCGGGGCGGGGGCGTTCTGGCGCTACTGGACCGCCTCGACCGTCAGCCGGCTCGGCGACCAGGTGACGACGGTGGCCCTGCCGCTGATCGCGGTGGTCACCCTGCACGCCTCGGCCTTCGAGGTCGGACTGATCACGGGCGCCGCCTACGTCGCCTGGCTGGTGATCGGACTGCCGGCCGGCGTGCTGGTCCAGCGGCTGCCCCTGCGCGGCACCCAGGTGGCGATGGACCTGCTGCGGGCCGCCGCCGTCGCCTCGGTGCCGCTGGCCGCCGCGTTCGGGGTGCTGGGGCTGCCCCAACTGGTCGCGGTGGCCCTGCTGGTCGGCTTCGCGAGCGTGCTCTTCGACGTCGGCAACTCGACCTTCCTGCCCGCCGTCGTCCCCAAGGAGGAGCTGACCGCCCGCAACAGCCTGCTCTCCGGCAGCGTCGCCGCCACCGACCTGGCCGGGCCCTCGCTCGGCGGCGTGCTGGTGCAGCTGGTCGGCGGCGCGGCCTCGATGCTGCTGGACGCCGTCAGCTACCTCGCTTCGGCGGCCCTGCTGGGCACCCTGCCGCCGGTCGCACAGCCCGCCGCCCGGCCGACCGGCGGCGCCGGGATGCGCGAGCAGATCCGCGAGGGCTGGCGGTTCGTCACCCGGCACCCGGTGATCCGGCCCTGCGTGGCCGACGCCACCGCGGTGAACTTCGTCTGCGGCGGGCTGATGACGCTCACCCCGGTCTTCCTGGTCCGCACCCTCGACGCCCCGGCCGCCGCCGTCGGCGCCCTGATGGCCACCGGCGGGCTCGGCAGCCTGCTCGGCGCGGCCGCCACTCCCCGGCTGGTCGCGCGGTTCGGCAGCGGCACCGCGCTGCGCTGGGCGGCCGTGGTCGCCACCGCCTTCGCCCTGCTGCTGCCGCTCGCCGGGCCCGGGTGGGCGACGCTGGTCTTCGCGCTCGGCAACGCCGGGTTCTCGGCGGGGGTCGTGGTCACCAGCATCGTGACCCGCACCCACCGGCAGACCCGGACCCCGCCGGAGCTGCTGTCCCGGGTGATGGCCACGGTCCGCTTCGTCTCCTGGGGCGCCATCCCGGTCGGCGCCCTGGCCGCCGGAGCCGCCGCCGCGACCTGGGGACCGCGGACGGCGCTGCTCCTGGTCGCCGTGGTCAGCGTGGTGAGCCCGGTGATCCTGCTGGCCGGCCCGATCCGGCGGATGCGCGAGCTGACCTGACCCGGAGCCCGGGGCGGGGGCCGGCGCACGGCCCCCGCCCGCGGGCCCGAGGGCGGTTCAGGAGGCCGTGAAGGTCACCTGGTCGACCGTCCAGAAGGCACTGTTGGTGCCGGTGTAGCGGAACTGGAAGCGGGCGCCGGTGGCGCCGGCCGGGACGGTGACCGGCAGCTGCTCGACGGTGTTGAGGTCGCTGCGGTAGGACTTCACCAGCTGCGGGGTGCCGTTGTCGAAGACCACGTACAGGTCACCGGTCTGCGGGCCGTCCACCTTGTAGTCGGTCGCGAAGGAGAGCGTGCCGCGGCTCAGGCCGGACACCGGGTAGACCGGGCTGATCAGGGTGGAGTCGAACTGCCCGGCGCCGTGCGCCTTGTCGTCCCACTCGTCGGAGTCCGCGACGGCGAACACGTTGCGGGCGCGCACATTGGTCTCGCGGGACTGGTTCAGCTCGGCGGCGGTCCAGAACTCGTCGGTGGCGAAGGCCCAGCCGCGCCACTCGGTCACACCGCCGCTGGGCATCCGGGAGTTGTCGATGCTCCAGCCGGCCGGCGGGGTGTGGGTCCAGCCCTTCACCCCGGCCGGGATGCCGGTCTCGTCGACCCGGGTCTGCAGGTTCGGGCGCAGCGCGTCGAAGGCGTCCGGGGTGATCTCGTCGATCGGCCGGCCGTCGAGCTTCCAGGCGGGGTCGACGGCGACGCCCTCGTGCTTGAGGACGGTGGGGGCGATGTCGACCGGCTTGACGTCGTAGCGGCGCGAGCCGGGGGCGTAGCCGGCGCCGTCGGCGATCAGGAAGGTCTGCCGCTCGTTGGCGCTGTTGCCGCCGTGGCCGCCCGCGTCGGTGTGGCCGTGGTCGGTGGTGACGACGATCAGCCAGTCCTCGGAGCCGTACGTGGGGCGGGACTTGACGGCCTGCACGACCTGGCCGACCAGGCCGTCCACGGTGTGGATGGCGGACAGGTAGTCGGCGCTGGCGCCGCCGTGGGCGTGGCCGGCCTCGTCGACGCCGTCGAAGTGCAGGAAGGTCTCGTCGGGGTTGCCGTGGGCGAGGTAGTCCGCGGCGTCGGTGGCGGTCTTGCCGTCGTTCTCGCTCTCCGGGATGCGCAGGTCGGCGCGGCCGTTGAAGACGTTGGCGGCGATGGGGTTCCAGGAGCCGATCACCAGCGTGGAGTTGCCGGGGTCGGCGGCCTCCAGGCGGGTGGCGTAGTCGGGGTACAGGTCGAAGCGGGCGCCGGTGAAGGCGTTGTCCTTGACCTTGTGCTTGTCGGGCCACACGCCGGTGGCGATGGTGGACCAGCCCGGGCCGGACAGGGTGGGCGCCAGCGGGTTGGCGTACAGGTTGCTGGTGGCGGTCAGGCCGCCCGCCATCAGGGCCTTGAGGTTGGGCGCGTCGGCGGTGAGCAGCTTGTCGTAGCGGGTGCCGTCGACGCCGATGACCAGGGTCTTGGCCTGCTTGGTGCCGTTCGGCAGGCCCTGGTACGAGCCGTCGGCCGCGACCGCGGCGGACGCACCGGTGGCGGCGGACCCGGTCACGGCGGTGGCGGCGGACGCGGAGAGCGGGATCAGCGCGGCGACGGTCGCGGCGACCGTGGCGGTGGCGAGGGCCGCGCTGCGGATGGAGCGGGAGGTGCGCAAGGGGGGCTCCCAACTGGGCATCGGTTCGGTGCAGTTGCACCAGCACCGAGAGTGGGGCGGCCGGGCGAGCACGAACCCTTGACGAATCCACGGCGGCATGAACAACGGTCGAAATTCAGTCCAGACCGGTTATCGTTCCGTGACCTTCGCCCGGCCGCCGAACCCCCCGCCCCGGCCGCTCGATAGGCTTGCGCGGTGAACCAGCCCACCCCCCGGCCCGGCCCGAAACCCGCCCGCGCCGGCGTCCCCGAGCACGGCCGGGTGCCCAAGTACTACCTGGTCAAGGAGCGGCTGGAGGAGCTCCTCGGCGAGCTCGGCCCGGGCGGCCGACTGCCCACCGAGGCCGACCTGGCGCAGCGTCACGGCGTCGCCCGCGCGACGGTCCGCCAGGCCCTGCGCGAGCTCCTGCTGGAGGGCCGACTGCGCCGCCAGGGGCGCGGCACGGTCGTCGCCGGACCGAAGATCGAGCAGCCGCTGTCCCTCACCAGCTACACCGAGGGCGTCACCCGCCAGGGCCTGCGCCCCGGCCGCACCCTGATCACCCTCGACCGCCTGGCCGCCGACCCCGCGCTGGCCGGGCGCCTGGCCGTCGCCGAGGGCGAACCGCTCTGGCACCTGGAACGCGTGCTGCGCGCCGACGAGGAGCGCGTCGGACTGGAGTCCACCTACGTGCCGGTGGCCCGAGTACCCGACCTGGCGACGGACTTCGACCCCGAGGGCTCCTTCTACGGCTACCTGCGCGCGCACGGCGTCCACCTCGGCACCGCCGACGAGCGGATCGAGACCGTCCTGGCCACCCCGCGCGAGGCCCTGCTGATCGGCACCCCGCCCGCGCTGCCGATGCTGCTGCTGCACCGCCGCAGCCTCGACGCCGACGGCCGCCCGCTGGAACTGGTCCGCGCCCTCTACCGGGGCGACCGGTTCAGCTTCACCCTCGCCCTCGGCGCCCCGCCGCCCGGGGAGGCCGAGCGGCCCTGACCGGCCGGGCCCGACCGGCCGGGCCCGGCGGACCCGACCCCGGCGGACCCGACCTCAGCGGAACGCGGCGACGTTGCGCGCGGCCCAGTCCGCGAAGGACCGCGGCGGCCGACCGAGGACCCGCTCGACGTCCGGGCTGATCCGGGTCTCGGCCGGGCTGGGCGAGCCGAGGATGTCCAGGGTGTCGTCGGCGAGCTCCACCGGCATGGCCCGGGCCATGCCGGCCCTGGCCTCCTCCCGGCTCAGCTCGTGGAAGCGCACCGGCTCGCCCAGCGCGGCGGCCAGGGCCGCCGCCTGCCCGCGCGGGGTGATCACCTCCGGCCCGGTGAGCTCGTAGCGGCCACCGCCGTGCCGCTCGTCCAGCAGGCAGGCCGCCGCCACCTCGGCGATGTCGGCCGGGTCGACGACCGGCACGCCGACGTCCCCGAAGGGCGCGGCGACCAGCCGGTCGGTGCGCACCGAGTCGGCCCACCAGAAGGCGTTGGAGGCGAAGCCGCCCGGCCGCAGGATGCTCCACTCCACGCCGGAGGCGCACAGCTTGTCCTCCAGCGCGCGCAGCGCGATCCGGGTCCGGCCGAAGGGCCTGGTCACCACGCCCTGGCTGGACAGCAGGACGATCCGCCGGACGCCGGCGCCCACCGCGTCGGCGACCAGGTCGGCCGGGTCGGCCCCGGCGCCGTGCAGGTCGCCGGAGAGCAGCAGGAACAGCGCCTCCGCCCCGGCCAGTACCGGCTTGAGGGCACCCGGCTCGGCCAGGTCGGCCGTCACGTGGCGGACGCCGTCCGGCACCGCCGCCGCCCGCCGCGACACCGCCGTCACCTCCCGGCCCGCCTCGGCCAGCGCCCGGGTCAACGGCCGGCCGATGTTCCCAGTGGCTCCGGTCACCACGATCATTTTCTGCTCCCACTACTCGTCTGTTCGTCCTGCTCGGAGGTCGCTCCGATGCCCTCAACCTAGGAGCAGCGACTTACTTTTGGTAAGGACATACCTTGAAGTAAGCTCCACACATGAAGGAAGGCCCGCAGTACAGAGCGGCCGCACCGGGGGGCCGGTATGACGTGTTTCACACCGACTGCCCCGCGCGCACCGTCGTCGACCACGTGACCAGCCGATGGGGGATCTGGGTGCTGATCTCCCTGCGGAACAACGACCTGCGCTTCTACGAACTGCGCGAGAGCATCCAGGGCATCAGCGAGAAGATGCTCACCCAGACCCTGCGCGCCCTGGTCCAGGACGGCCTGGTCCGGCGGGAGGTCGCACCGACCACACCGCCCCAGGTCAGCTACGGGCTCACCGGGTTCGGCCGCGAACTGGGCGAGCCGCTCAAGGAACTGTTCGACCGGATCACCCGGCGGCTCCCCCCGCTCGACGGCGGCTCGGCGTCCGGCGGCGGTTCGGCGCCCGACGGCGTATCAGTGCCCGACAGCGGCTCGTGGACGGCTCAGAGCCCGCTCGGCCAGTCGTAGCCGCTCGGCACCTTGACGGCGGCGTTCTCCGCGGCCGTGCCGTACACCAGGGCGATCTCGTCGTGGGCGTGCAGCACGATCGCCGCCGGGTCGCCGCCCACCGCCTTGCCGTCCACGTACGCGGTGAGCGCGTGGGTGGCGTCGGTGCGCAGCCCGCCCAGGTGGTCCGCGGAGGCGGAGACCTGCCACTCGGTCAGGAACTGGCCCAGGGTGAAGTCGGCGGCCACCGGCGACTCGATGTGGACGACCCCGCTGGTGTCGTGGGTGTGCAGCGGGCTGATCCGCTGGGCGCTCTCGTCGATGCCGACCAGCGCGGGGACGGTCACGGGCTGCCCGTCGGCGTAGACGTCCAGGTGGGTGTGGATGTGCAGGGCGGTGCCCTCGGCGCCGAACATCGGCAGGCCGGCCGCCTTGACGGCCGCCGCGGCGTCGGCGGGCGCGTCCCAGGGCGGCGGGGTGGTCCGGCCCTCGGCGGTGGTCCGGGGGTGCGCCGGGACGCCCGACGGCGCGGAGCTGCCCTGGTTGTCGGCGATCACGACGGCGATCACGCCGACCACCGCGAGCACCACCAGGACGACCAGACCGCTCACCAGCCACCGCCTGGTCCGCGCGTGCCGGACCTCCGCGGCCCGGAGCGCGGCCACCCGGCCCTTGCGCCCGGACGGCTCCGGGCTCTGCGCTGACATCGGTGCGGGCCTCCTCGATCGAGGCTGCTGTCCCTCTCAGCCTCGCAGAGTCCGCCCGGGCGGGCGCGCCGAGCCGGCCCCGGGCGCGGAGCCCGGCCTCGGCGCCCGCCGCGCCGGCCGCGCCCCCGCCCCCCCCCCGGGGGCACCGGGGGCCGCGGTCGGCGCGGGCGCGCGGTCAGTGCTGGCCCGGGTAGCCCTGCTGGCCCGGGTACGGCACGTTCGGGACCTGCGGCGGGTACGGCTGGCCCTGCGGCGGCACCTGGGCGCCCGGCGGCGCCGGGTACGGCTGGGCCGGCGGGTAGGCCTGCGGCGGGTACGGCTGGCCCGGCTGCGCCGGCGGGTACGGCTGGTGCTGCGGCTGCTGCTGCGGCGGGTACGGCTGCGCCTGCGGCGCGCCGAAGCCCTGCTGCGGCTGCTGGTGCGGCGGCTGCTGCGGGATCATCTGCTGGCCGGGTGCGGCCTGGACGCCCATCGGGTACGCCGGCGGCGGGAAGCCCTGGTTCTGCGGCGTGTCGAAGGGCTGCGAGCTCGGGTCGATCGCCCCGGGCGGGAAGGCCGCGCTCAGCTGGTCCATCTCGGCCCGCCAGATGCGGTGGATGTTCAGGCGCACCGGGTTGGCGCTGCCCGGCATCTGGACGTACATCGAGCTCCAGATGCTCGCCCGCTTGACCCGGCTGACCGGGAAGGCCTGCCGCGGGAAGGCCGCGACCACGTCGCCGGGCCGGTTGTTCCAGCGGTTGGCCGAGTTGATCACCACGTGGCTGTTGGTGAGCGTCAGGAAGTAGTACCTGCGGGTCAGCACGATGATCAGGCCGACGAGCGGAATCTCACCGAGTGCGGCCGCGAGCCACGGGCTGGGCCCGCTCTCCGCGTGCACGCAGGCGATGAAGGTCTCGCCGGGCGGCGCCACCTGCGACAGCTTCTCGATGACCTGGGCCTTCTGCTTGGCCCGGAGGAATGCCATGGTCTTCTGTACCTCTTACCCCGTCTTGTCCGCCGACTCGGTGCGGCGGGAAATCGGCTGAGGTTAGCAGGTGGTGATGACACCTCGGACACCAGTGCCCCCGGGGCGGCCGGGGGGGGGGGGGGGGGGGGGTGTGGGGGGGGGGGGGGGGCCACCCCCCCCCCCACCCGCCGCCGACGGGGGGGGGGCGGTCGGGGGGGGGGGGCCGCGC
>NZ_JBHYGR010000085.1:31684-40132 GCF_042738155.1 Kitasatospora sp. NPDC059088
TCCGCGGGGGCGCGACACACCCCCCCCCCCCGGGCCCGGGGGGGGGCGGCCCCCCGCCCGCACTCCCCCCGCCGCCCCCCGAGTCGGCACACGGAGCACCCGACGCCGGACCGGGCGGCGGGCGTTCGGCGAGGTCGGACGGCCGTCGGCGGGCTGACCGTCCGTCCGCCGGGCGACGCAGGACCTTCACAGGAAATCACGAAGCCCTCAGCCCGTGATGACGGTGAACCCCTCCGGGGCGCGCAGCCGGACGGCGCCGGTGTGGTCGGTCTCCACCTCGATCGGCAGCCCGGCCACCGTCAGCCCGCGGATCCGCAGCGACTCGTACCCGGCCGGGACGCTCCCGCGCACCCACAGCCGGCGCCCCGGAGCGTCCGCGGCGAGCCCGAGCAGCGCCTGCAGCACCAGGACGGCGGAGGCCGCGGCCCAGGCCTGCGGGCGGCAGGAGGCGGGGTACGGGACGGGGCGGTGGTAGCGCTCGCGCGGGTGGCCGCCGTACAGCTCGGGCAGCCGGTGGTCGAAGGCCGCGGCGGCGCGCAGCAGTCCGGCGGCCAGCGGCGCGGCGTCCTCGGGCCGGCCGGCCCGGGCCAGTCCGTGCACGGCGACGGCGGTGTCGTGCGGCCAGACCGAGCCGGTGTGGTAGCCCAGCGGGTTGAAGCCGGCGGTGGCGGCGTCCAGGGTGCGCAGGCCGAAGCCGCTGTCCAGGCCGGGGGCGGTGAGGCGCTGCGCGACCAGCGCGCTCTCCTCGGCCGAGAGCAGGCCGGTGCCGAGCAGGTGGCCGAGGTTGGAGGCGACCGAGTCGACCGGCCGCTTGTCGCGGTCGAGGGCGACGACCGGGTGGCGGCCGTGCTCGTCCTCGGTCCAGAACCGGTCGCGGAAGCGCTCGCGCAGCCGCTCGGCCCACTGCCGCCAGCGCTCGGCGCCGGGGCGGCCGAAGGCCTCCAGCAGGTCGGCGGACTTGACGGCGGCCTCGTGGGCGTAGGCCTGGACCTCGCTGAGGGCGATCGGGGCGGCGGCGATCCGGCCGTCGCGGAACCGGATGCCGTCCGAGGAGTCCTTCCAGCCCTGGTTGGAGAGGCCGCGGCCGGTGCTGTCGACGTACTCCAGGAAGCCGTCGCCGTCCGCGTCGGCGTACCGCTCCAGCCAGTCGAGGGCGGCCTCGGCGTGCGGGAGCAGGTCCTCGACCTCCTCGGCGGGCAGGCCCCAGCGCCAGGCGTCGTGCAGCAGCAGGAGCCAGAGCGGGGTGGCGTCGGCGGTGCCGTAGTAGCTGGGCGGCAGGTGGGAGCCGGTGTCGAGGTGCTGCTCGGCGCGGCGGACCTCGTGCAGGATCTTGCCGGGCTGCTCCTCGGTGGCCGGATCGACGGCCCGGCCCTGACGGCGGGCCAGGGTGCGCAGGGTGCCGGCGGCGAGGTCGGTGCCGAGCGGGAGCATCATCCGGGCCGCCCAGAGCGAGTCGCGGCCGAACAGGGTGAGGAACCAGGGCGCTCCGGCGCCGAGGAAGGTGTCGGCGGGGCGCAGCGGGTCGGTGAGCAGCAGGCCGCGCAGGTCGTGGTGGGAGCGGGTGAGCCAGTGGGCGAGGTGGTGGTCGCGGCCGGTGATCTCGGGGGTGCTCCAGGGGGTGGTGCGGGCGGCGGGGAAGAGGTCGCCGTCGCGGTGTTCGGCGGTGCACTCCAGGACGGCGTGCCAGCTCCGGCCGGGGGCGAGTTCGAGGTCGTAGCCGAGGGTGCCGCTGGCGGGGTCGAGGTGGTGGGGCGGAGGGGTGAGGGTGAGGGCGGCGGTGAGCGGGCCGTCCTGCCAGCGCAGGCCGTCGGCGCCGTGGGCGCGGGGCTCGACCGGGGTGCCGGGGCGGCCGGCCTTGACGGTGTCCATGGCGGCGAAGTCGCTCTCGGCGCGGATCTCCAGGCGCAGGCGGGCGGGGCGGGTGCCGGCGTTGTGGAGGGTGCAGTGCTCGACCAGGCGGCCGGGGTGGAGTTCGCGGCGGCGTTCCAGGGTGGTGGCGGGGTCGGCGGTCCCTTCGCCGAGGCCGCGCAGCACGGTGACGAAGACGGTCCGCCCGTCCGGGAGTTCGGCGGTGGCGATCGGGGCCTCGGGAACGCCGGGGGCACCGATCTCCAGGCGGGAGAGGATGCGGCGGTCGCCGTGGTAGAAGCCGTCGGCGCCCTCGCCGATGCGGCCGTCGGGGCGGGCGGCGCAGAAGCTGGGGGCGGCCACGGAGAGCCGGGCGTCGTGCAGGAACGGCTGGAGGTCGGTCGCGGGCATGGTCTCCTCGTTCTCGGTGCGGGGCTTGACAGTTGCTTCCACCCGGGCGCAACCTTTCTGTCATTGGAGCGTTCCAAGACATTAACTCCCCTGGTGGGGTTGATGGAACCCCCGCTTGGAACGCTCCAAGCCAAGCCCTGTGGCGACAGAACCTAGGATCACCGTCATGCATGCACACTCATCGCCCAGGAGCGGGCCCGGGTCCGCGGTGACCCTCGAAATGGTCGCCGCCCGGGCCGGCGTGGGCCGTCAGACGGTGTCCAACGCGATCAACTCGCCCGAGCTGCTGCGCCCGCAGACGCTGGAGCGGGTCCGGCGCGCCATCGACGAACTCGGCTACCGCCCGCACCGGGCCGCCCAGGCGCTCAAGACCAGGGCCAGCCGGCTGATCGGCTACGGCATCCGCTCCAGCAGCACCGGCGTCCCGACCCCGGTCCTGGACCAGTTCCTGCACTCGCTCTCCGAGGCCGCCGACCGGGCCGGCTACCGGGTGGTGCTGTTCGCCGTCGCCCCCGGGGACGACGAACTCACCAGCTACCAGCAGCTGCTGGACGAGCACGGCGCCGACGGCTTCGTGCTCAGCGGCACCGACCGCGGCGACCGCCGCCAGGGCTGGCTGCACGAACGCGGCGTCCCCTTCGTCGCCTTCGGCCGCACCTGGTCCGGCAAGGACGTCGGGGACTGGGTCGACGTGGACGGCGCCGCCGGCACCTCGGCGGCCGTCCGCCACCTGGCCGGGCTCGGCCACCGCCGGATCGGCTTCCTGGGCTGGCCCAAGGGCTCCGGGGTCGGCGACGACCGCGCCCGCGGCTGGCAGGGCGCGATGCGCGAACTGGGCCTGTCCACCCGGGGCCGCCGGGTGGAGAGCCCGGACGACCCGGAGCACGCGACCGAGGCCGCCGGGAAACTGCTGGCCGGCGGTGCGACCGCCGTCGTCGCCGCCAGCGACACCCTCGCGCTCGGCTGGTACCAGGCGTTGCGCCGGGCCGGCCGCACCCCCGGCCCGGAGGCCGCCGTGATCGGCTTCGACGACTCCCCGATCGCCCCACTGCTCTTCCCCTCGCTCTCCAGCCTCGCCCAGCCGCTCGACGCGGTCGGCCGGGTCTGCATGCAGTTGCTGCTGGAGCGCCTCGGCGACCGCGGGCGGCCCGTCGAACACGTGCTGCTGGAACCGGAGCTGGTGCTGCGCGACAGCGCGTAGCGCCCGCGCCCTCCCCGCGCCCCTTCCCCGAAACCCCGCCACCGAGGCCCGCCGCCGAGGCCCGCCCGAAGCACCCGTCCCCCGAAGGCCGTCCACCACCCACCACCCCGCAAGGAGACCCGCATGGCCACCTCCCGCACCCTCGCCGCGGCCGCCGTCTGCACGGCCGTCGCCCTCGGCGCCGTCACCGGCTGCTCCTCCTCGGGCGGATTCGGCGACACGTCGGCCAAGCAGTCCTCCGGCGCCGGCCAGAGCCTGACCGTCCTGATCGCCAGCTCCGGCGAGGCCGAGACCGCGGCGGTCAAGGCCGCCACCGCCGCCTGGGCGCAGCGGACCGGAAACACCGTCACCGTGCAGATCGCGAGCAACATCAACCAGCAGCTCGGCCAGGCCTTCGCCGGCGGCAACCCGCCGGACCTCTTCTACGTGAACTCCGACCAGTTCGCCAACTACGCCAAGGGCGGCTCGCTGTACGCCTACGGCGATCAGATAGCCGACGCCGCGGACTTCTCCGAGCAGCTGCGCAAGGCGTTCAGCCACGACGGCAGGCTCACCTGCCTGCCCAAGGACAGCTCCACCCTGGCCCTGGCCGTCAACACCACGCTGTGGCAGCAGGCCGGGCTCACCGAGGCCGACTACCCCACCACCTGGCAGCAACTCGCCGACGACGCCGCCAAGCTCACCAAGGACGGCGTGACCGGCCTGGTCACCGCCCCCGACTACCAGCGGCTGGGCGCCCTGTTCAAGCAGGCCGGCAGCTGGATCACCAACCCCGAGCAGACCGCGATGACCGCCGACGCCCCCGGCAACCGGCAGGCGCTGGAGTACGTCCAGGGCCTGTTGAAGGCCGGTTCGGCCAAGTACGTCGCCGAGGTGGACGCCGGCTGGGGCGGTGAGGCGCTCGGCAAGGGCAAGGCCGCGATGACGATCGAGGGCAACTGGCTCAAGGGCGCGATGGCCAAGGACTACCCGAACGTCCCGTACAAGGTGCTCCCGCTGCCCGCCGGGCCGGCCGGCCCCGGCACCCTGGCGTTCAGCAACTGCTGGGGCATCGCCGCCAAGAGCCGCCACCAGGCGGCCGGCGTCGACCTGGTCCGGCAGCTCACCTCCGGCGACCAGCAGCTGGAGTTCGCCAAGGCCTTCGGCGTGATGCCCTCGCGCACCAGCGCGCTCGCCGCCTACGCCGAGAAGTACCCGGAGTCCAAGGCCTGGGTGGACGGCGTCGCCCACGCCCAGCCGCCGGTCACCGTCCCCGGGTTCAACCAGGTGCTCACCCAGTTCAACACCGACCTCCAGTCGCTGCGCACGGCCGACCCGGCGGCAATCCTGGCCGCCCTCCAGCGCAACGGCGAGCAGGCCGTCAAGAATGCCCGCTGACCCCCGCCCCCGCGTCCGACGCGGCGTGCGCGGCCTGCGCGAGGGGGCCTGGGGCTGGCTGTTCACCGCCCCCATGGTCCTGGTCCTCGGCCTCTTCATGGTGCTGCCGATCGCGATGGCGCTGTGGGTGAGCCTGCTGCACTGGGACGGCCAGTCCAACCCCTTCGACGGCACCGCGGACTTCGTGGGCCTGGACAACTACCGCCGGCTGTTCACCGTGGACGGCCTGGACCGCACCCTGTTCGCCACCTCGCTGCGCAACACCCTCTACTACGTGGTGCTGACGGTGCCGCTGCAGACCGTGCTGGCGCTGGCCCTGGCCCTCGCCGTCAACCAGCGGCTGCTGCGCGGCCGGGGCGCCCTGCGCACGGTGTTCTACTTCCCGTCCGTCACCAGCTCGATCGCCGTCTCGACGGTCTTCCTCTTCCTGTTCCAGGGCAGCGGCGCCGTCAACCGGATGCTGGGCTGGGTCGGCGTCGAGGGCCCCAACTGGTTCGCCGACCCGCGCGGGCTGGTCTGGCTGGTGCTGGGGTGGTTCGGCGTGGACCAGCCCGCGCCGACAACCGGCGGCCCGCTCGGGCTGGCCTGGTCGGAGTGGTTCGCCGGGCCCTCGGTCGCGATGTGCACCCTGATCCTGATGGCCGTCTGGACCACCTCCGGCACCTTCATGCTGATCTTCCTGGCCGCCCTCCAGGACGTCCCGCGCGAACTGGAGGAGGCCGCCGCCCTGGACGGCGCCGGCCGGCGCCAACTGCTGCGCCACGTCACCCTTCCCGCGCTGCGGCCGGTGCTGTTCCTGGTGCTGACGCTGGGGCTGATCTCCACCTGGCAGGTCTTCGACCAGGTGTACGTGATGGGCAAGGGCGCGCCCGGCAACACCACCCTCACCCCCGCCTACCTCTCCTACTCCTCCGGCTTCGACAACGCCGACTACGGGCAGGGCGCCGCCATCGCGTTCGTCCTGCTCGGCCTGGTCCTGCTGCTCACCGCCGTGCAGCGGTGGGCCCTGCGGGAGCGGGACGGCGCCCGGGGGCCCCGCCCGAAGGGAGTCCGCCGTGCGGCGCGCTGACCACCGGACGGGACCGGAACGTCCCGTGCTCGCCCGCTTCCCCCGGCCGCTGCGCCTGCTCGGGTACGCCGCGCTGCTCGCCTTCGCGCTGCTCTACCTGCTGCCGTTCCTCCTGCAGTTGGCGAACAGCTTCAAGACCGACCCGGACGCGGCCGCCCACCCGATGACGCTGCTCCCGGACGGCGGCACCCTCGACTCCTACCGCCGGCTGTTCGGGCTCGCGCACGGCGTGGAGAACGTGCCGTTCCTCGGCTGGCTGGGCAACAGCGTGCTGGTGACCGTCCTGGTCACGGCCGGGCGGGTGCTGTTCGACTCGATGGCGGGCTACGCCCTGGCCCGGATCGCCTTCCCCGGCCGCCGGCTGCTGTACGGCTTCGTGCTGGCGGTGATGGCGGTGCCCGGTGTGGTGCTGCTGATCCCGAAGTTCCTGGTGCTCAAGAGCTTCGGGATGTTCGACACCTACGGCGGGATGGTGCTGCCGCTGCTGGTCGACGCCGCCGGGATCTTCATCATGCGGCAGTTCTTCGTCTCGGTGCCGCGCGAGATCGAGGAGGCGGCGCGGATCGACGGCGCCGGGACGTTCCGGATCTTCTGGTCGGTGGTGCTGCCGATGTCCCGGCCCTCGCTGATCACCCTGACCGTGCTCTCCTTCCAGGGCTCCTGGAACGAGTTCACCCATTTCCTGGTCTCCACCCAGTCCAGTGGGCACGACACCCTGACGACGGGTCTGGCGCACTTCGTCTCCGGCGGCCTCGGTTCCGGGACGCAGTACCCGCTCAAGCTGGCGGCGGCACTGGTCTCCACCGTGCCGGTGGCGGTGCTGTTCTTCTGCTTCCAGCGCCATTTCGTCCGGGGTGCCAACTCCGGCTCGTCGAAGGGATGAAATCAGGCCAAAAGGTATCGATATCGGCCCGATCAGTTAAAGCCGGGGTCAAATAATCGCGTGCCTCCTTGCTGATAATGTGATCACCTGTGTATGCGCTGCGGCGTTCTTCACCGCAGGGGAGGGAATGGCCTGACCCGTTTCACTCAGGCCCCGTCAGACCAGGAGTTCCACCATCAACACCGCCATCCGCACGGCCGCCCGCGGTGCGCTGCCCGTCGCCGTCACCGCCTCCGTCCTCGCCACCGGCCTCACCGCCTGCGGCACCGCCGAGCAGCTCTCGGCCGGCCAGAAGGTGTCGAAGGCCTTCGGCAAGGTCGGTGACGGCAAGTCCGCCGGTTTCACGCTCTCCGTGGACGCCACCCCCGAGCAGATCGTCGCCTTCACCAAGGCCACCGGCGACGAGGCGATCGACGAGCAGAGCGCGAAGGGCCTGTCCGGCCTCTCGGTCTCCGTCGCGGTCGCGGCCGACAAGCCGCTCAAGGAGGTCGACGCCTTCAAGAACACCGGGGCGGGCGACCAGAAGAACCAGCAGGACATCACGCTCGACAAGTCGGTGCGGATCTCCTACCTGATCGCGGACAAGAAGGGCACCCCGCTCCTGGAGTACCGCCAGGTCGACGCCAAGGGCTTCCTGCACCTCGACATGAAGAGCGTGCTCAAGCTCACCGGCCAGGACCCGGCCGAGGTCGACACCGTCGCCAAGGACCTCTCCCCCGACATGGCCCCCGCCAAGAGCCTGCTGACCGGCAAGTGGGTCTCGCTCGACCTCCAGCAGCTCGCGGACGAGGCCAAGAAGGAGGACGGCGCCAAGGGCGGCAAGCCGGAGGCCGTGCCCTCGGTCGACCCGGCCGCCGGCAAGGAGCTCCTCAACTCGCTCAAGGACGTGTTCAACCGGACCGTCACCTTCGAGGACAAGGGCAAGAAGGACGGCACCGAGCACATCTGGATGAGCGCCCCGGCCCGCCAGGCCGTGGACGAGCTGTACAAGGCCGTCAAGCCGCTCTCCGCCAAGTTCCCGCAGCAGTTCAAGAAGTTCCCGACCGAGGCCCCGACCGACGTCCCGGACCGCAAGGTCGGCGTCGACCTGTACCTCAAGGACGGCGCGCTCAACTCGGCCACCTTCGACCTCGCGCAGCTGGAGAAGAAGGTCGACCCGGGCGTCAACTTCCCGGTGAAGCTCGCCTTCAACCAGGACGCGCCGAAGGTCGAGGCCCCGGCCGATGCCACCAGGATGACCAGCGAGGACCTGGTGAAGACCTTCCTCGTGCTGGCCTCCGGCGGCGAGGACCCGAGCGCCGAGGGCGACGCCACCGGCGTCCCGCCGTTCACCACCGAGGCCGCGCCGCTGACCGACGCCCAGCTCAAGTCGCTGGCCGCGCTCGGCATCCCGGAGGCCCAGGCCAAGGCGTTCAACAAGATGGGCCTCGGCTTCGAGGACATCAAGGCCATGGCCGAGGAGAAGTGACCCGCTCCTGAGGGGCACCGTCCTGGCCGTCCCCACGGACGCCCCTGACACGCACTCCTGACCGGCGCCTCCGACGCACCGACCGGCCGGGGCCCGCCCCCGGGGGGGCGGGGCGGCCCGGGCCCCGCCGCCGCGCGGGGCCGCCCCCGGGCCCCCCCGGCCCCCGGGCCGCCCCCGGCGGCCCCCCCCCC
>NZ_JBHYGR010000086.1:0-10049 GCF_042738155.1 Kitasatospora sp. NPDC059088
CGGCGGCCGGCGCGCGCCGGGGGCGGGTGCGCCCCCCCCCTCCCCCACACACAAGCGGGCTCACCCCCGCTCGCGCTGTAACACCAGCTGCGCCCCCCCCCCCCCCCCCCCCGTTCCGCTCCTCCGGGCCCGTCCCGAACAGCCCCTGGCCGGTCACCGGCATCACCCGTGCTGATGCCGGGCACCGCCCTCCGACGCCCCCGCCCGCGCCTCCGCCTCCGCCTCCGCCTCCGCCTCCTGAGCGGACCTCACCCCCAGCCGGGCACCGGCGGCAACGGCCAGGCCGGCAGCACCGCGGGCGCCGGCAACCCGCCGTCCACCCGCAGGGCCGCCAGCGGGCCGCGCCCGGCGAACCAGGCGAGCAGCGCGTGCCCGGGGCCGCTCACCACCGGGCCCGTCCCGCCGATCGCCCAGCCGAGGCCGAGGTCCTCGGCCTCCACCCGGGCCAGCGGCACCGCCCGTACGGCCAGGGCCGCGGCCGTCTCGGCCAGGGCCGCCCGGACGAACGCCGCGGGCCAGTCGGCCGGCCCGCGGCCGAGGCCCAGGTCGACCGCGTGCACCTCCAGCTCCCGCCAGGCCCGCCACAGCAGGTACCAGGCCGGGTGCCGCCAGCCCGCCAACGCCGGGACCAGGACGTCCCGGCGCCCGGCGGGCAGCTCGGCCGCGTCCCGCAGCAGCCCGTCCAGGCTGTCCCGCAGGTCGGCGACCAGCGCTCCGGCGGCGCGCCCCGCGCCCGCGCGCAGTTGCCGGTCCAGCTCGGCGGCGTCGGCGCGCGGCCCGGGGGCGCGGCCGGTACGGGCCAGGGCGAGCATCCAGCGGTAAGCGTCGGCGCTGCGGGCGAGGTGGGTGAGCAGATGGCCCCGGCTCCAGCCGGGGAGCAGCGAGGGCTCACGGGCCTGCCGGTCGGTCAGCGGCGCCAGGTCCGCGCACAGGCGTGCCGCCGAGGCCCGGACCTCCGCGAGCAGCCCGTCGGGGTCCAGCGCACGCTCAAGCTCCGAACGTTCCAGCTCCGACACCTCAACCCACGCTCTCGGCGGCCGACTTGATGCCCTCCAGCGTCGCCGTCATCCCGGTCCGCAGCTCCCCCAGGCGGAAGGCGACGATCTTCTCCTCGGCCTCCGGCCGGGCGTCGATGGCCCGGGTGACCCCGCTGCGGCCCGGGCCGAGCAGCACCGAGTGCCGCACCCGGGTACCGCCGTCCTCGGGGCGCAGCTCGAAGCGCCACCGGGCCAGCGCACCGGTCGCGTCCGTCACCGGGGTGCCGAAGCGGCCGTCCACGTCCAGGACGGCCCAGGCGAAGGCGCGGTGCTCGACCAGCTCCACCACCTCGGAGACCGTCCGCCAATCGGGCATGCCCGCCCGGCGGTTGTACCCCTCGAAGCGGGCGCCCGGCGCGGGGCCGTCCGCGCCGGCCGCGCCGTCCAGCCAGGCGGTCCGCTGGAGCTCCGGGCTGTGCCGGGCGGGCAGCGCGATGTCGGTGACCAGTGCCCAGACCCGCTCCACCTCCGCCCGGACGAACACCTCGCAGTCCGTACCGGGACCATCGGCGTACCGCATGTTCCGTTCCCCCTCCACTGCCCGACGTGCCCGTGGGCCCGCGGGTACCTACGGGTCGGCACCCGCCCCGCCCCCGCCTCTACGCGTCCGGAGCGCCGCGAAGGCAGCGGGCGGGTTGCCGCCCTCCTGCGGGCCCTGCCGTCGATGATCGAGGCTGCCGGACTTCCAAGTCAATCCGCTGATTTCCTGGGGAACTTCCAAGGTCAGGCTTGGGTCGGGCCCCTTCTCGTGCCGTCCCGGACCGGCAGTACCCTGGGCGTTCGTGACCCTCGACGACCTCCGCGTCTTCGCCGCCGTCTGCCGGGCCGGCTCGCTCAGCGCCGTCGCCCGCGACCTGGCGTGCAGCCAGTCCGCCGTCAGCCAGCACGTGAAGCGGCTGGAGCGCGAGCTGGGCCTCACCCTGATCGATCGGCACCCGCGCGGCGTGGTGCCCACCCAGGCCGGACGCCACCTGCAGACCGCCGTGGCCAACGGACTGGGCGGCATCGACCACGCGCTGCGCACCATCGCCGAACTCGCCCGCGGCGAGGGCGGATCGGTGCGGATCACCACCGGCGCCACCAGCATCCGGCACTTCATGTCCGCCGCCGTGGTCGACTTCCGCGAACGGTTCCCGCAGGTCAGCCTGGAGTTCCAGACCGGCGTCTCCAGCCGCAGCTGTCTGGACGCGCTCACCGCCGGCCAGGTCGACCTGGCCTGGATCACCCTGGGCACGCCCGTCCGCGGCATCGAGCAGCGTCCCGTCGCCGACCTGCCGTGGGTGCTCGCCGTGGCGGCCGCCGACCCGCTCGCCGCCCGGGAGCGCATCGAACCCGCCGACCTCCAGGACGCCCGGCTCATCGGGCTGCCGCAGAACTCGGTCTCCCGCTCCCAACTGGACGACTGGCTCGGCAAGTCGGGCATCCGCCCGGTCTTCGACACCAGCGTCACCGACTGGGACACGGCCATCCTGCTCGCCGAACTCGGCCTCGGCCACGCCGTCGTCCCCGCGCTCCCCGAGTGGCAGGGCCCCGGCCACCCCGGGCTCCGGCTGGTCCCGCTGCCCGACCTCCCGGGCCTCACCGTCGGCTGGGCCGCGCGCGAGTGGCTCACCCTGGGACCGCTCGCCCGGGCCTTCGCGGACACCGTCGCCGACCACTGCGGGCGGGCGGCGGCCGGGCCGGTCAGCCCCGCGGCCCCTCGTCGTACGCCGCCCGCGCCCCAGCCGGCTACTCCCCGCCCGAGTACTCCCTGACCGACCGCAGCCCGCCGCCGCCCAGGAGACGGGCCACCGGCAGGCCCTCGTCGCGGGACGTCACCGCCGACAGCCGCGCGAACTCCTCGGGCAGGACGTCCAGCAGGCTCAGCACCTGCTCGCCGGTCCGCAGTTCCAGCACCAGCTCGCAGCGCAACCGGGCCGGCAGTTCGGGACGGTGGGACAGCCCGTGCCACAGCGCCGCCCGCAGGTAGTGCCGCCCGTCGGGCGCCGCGTGCGCCCTCAGCCACGCCGGGTCCAGCCGCTGGGAGAGGCCGAGATCCACGGCGCGCTCCTCCAGTCGCAGCAGCGCCGGGGTGTCGACGGCCATCAGGTCACGGGGCAGGGCCCGCTCCGTGTTCAGGTCACCGTCCAATCGCCTGTCCCCCGGTCGTCAGCTCGTCTGGAAGGACAGGTTGCGGCCGATCTCGACGAAGCCCCGGCGCGCGTACCACGTGCGCGGCCAGTCGACCGCGTCCGCGAACAGGAACAGCCGCGGGATCCCGGCCGCCGCCGCCAGGGCCAGGCCGCTGGCCAGCAGGGTGTCCCCGTGACCGGCCCCGCGGTGCGGGATCGCGGTGACCAGGTCCTCCAACTGCGCCAGCCCGGCGGCCGGTTCGAGGTAGAGGTCGACCCAGGCGGCCACCTCGCCGTCCGCCGCCCGGGCCGCCAGGAAGTGCACCTGCTCGGCGCCGCGCCGCCTGGCCGGTCGGCGGTCGGTGAGCTGGCGGAGCAGCTCCGCCTCCTCGTACCACTCCCGCTGCTGCCGCAGCACGGGCTCCCGCAGTTCGGCGAACTCCGTCGGCAGGGCGGCCGGTTCGGGCAGTGCGCAGCCCGCCGTGCCCCTGGCCATGACCACCACGGCGCTGCGCGCGTACCCGGCCCCGGCCAGTACCGGCGCGGCCCGCTCGCCCCACGCCTCGTCCAGCACGGTGATCGCGTACTGCCGGCGCTGCCCGAGCCAGCGCGCCGCCAGCCCCGGCAGGGCCGCCGGGTCGGTGCCCGGCCCGGTGACGATCAGCTGGTTGTGCTCGTGGGAGCGCACGAACTCGGGGTTCCGTACGGCGAAGACCCCTGGGAACTCCGGCAGTTCGATGACCTCGGCCGCCTGGCGGCGGGCGAAGGCGACGTGGAAGGCGGCTACCCGCTCGAACAGATCGGACATCCCGCCATGATCGCCCGGCCCGCCACCGTCGGCCAAGCGAATATCCGGCCTCAGGTCCGGTCGAGGAACCGCCGGATCCCGTCCCGCACACCGTCCGTCGGCACGGTGGCGGCGAAGGCCGCCGCCTCCACCGCGAGGCCCTCGTCGATCGGCAGGTTGATCCCGCGGGTGACCGCCCGCAGGCAGGCGGCCACCGCGGTCGGCGCGTACCGGATGATGCGGTCCGCCAGGTCCCGTGCCTCGTCGAGCAGTTCACCGGCCGGGACGACCGCGTTGACCAGGCCCAGCTCGGCCGCCCGGGCGGCCGGGACCGGGTCCCCGGTGAGGATCAGCTCCAGGCCGCGCTTGCGGCCCACGTGGCGCGGCAGCCGCTGCGAGCCGCCGAAGGGCGGCGGGAAGCCGAGCGCGATCTCCGGCTTGGCGAAGCTGGCGTGCTCCGCCGCGATCGCCAGCGGCGCCGCCTCGGTGAGCTCGCAACCCCCGCCGTACGCCAGCCCGTTGACCGCGACGATGACCGGCTTGGGGAACTCCTCGATCCGCCGGGTCAGGGTGTGGCCGCGGCGGACGAACTCGCGCAGCGCCCGCTCCGGCCCGCCCGCGATGCTGGCCGCCAGCGACGGGATGTCCGCGCCCGCGCTGAACGCCCGCTGCCCGGCCCCGGTCAGGATGACGGCGCGGACGCTGTCGTCGGCGTCGATCCGGTCGAGTGCGGCGAGCAGCGCGTCGATCGTCGGGTAGTCGAGGGCGTTGAGCTTCTTCTCCCGGTCGATGGTGAGGGTGACGACGTGCTGGTCCCGCTCGCTGTGGACGGTCATGGCCGCTGGTTCCCTTTCGACGTGGTCGCTTCGGTCACTGCCCGAGCGAGGCTAGGAAAGGTGGTCCAGGACAATCCAGTTATTGTCCTGGATACACTTCCCCTCCCCCGCCCACGCCTTCGGACCACGGAACGGCAGGCCCCCGTGCGACCTCCCTCCTACAAGGCCGTCGTCGACGAGTACGCCACCGCGATCCGCTCCGGCGCCCTGCCCGCCGGCACCCGGCTGCCGACCCACCGCGCCCTCGCCCGCGACCGCGGCCTCGCGCTCGCCACCGCAACCCGCGTCTACGCCGAACTCGGCGCCGCCGGGCTGGTCGTGGGCGAGCAGGGCCGCGGCACCTTCGTCCGGGTCCGCTCCGGCTACGACGGCCTCGAACCCTCCCGCGTCCTCCCGGTGCCCCGCACCGCCGACCTCTCCTTCAACCAGCCGCTCGCCCCCGACCAGGGCGACCAGCTGCGCCGGGCGCTGCGCACCCTCGCCTCCTCCGGCGACACCGAGGCCCTGCTGCGCCAGCACCCGCCCGGCGGCCACCGGCACGACCGGGCGACCGTCGCCCGCTACCTGCTGGACCGCGGCGTCGACACCGCCCCCGACAACGTCCTGCTCACCAGCGGCGCCCAGCAGGCCCTCGACTGCGTCCTGCGCACCCTCACCCGCCCCGGCGACGTCCTCGCCGTCGACGCGCTCAGCTACCCGGGCGTCAAACTCCTCGCCGCCGCGCACGGACTGGACCTCGCCCCCGTGCCCGTCACCCCCACCGGGCCCGACCTCGACGCCCTCGACCGGCTCTGCCGCAACCGCCCGGTCCGCGCGGTCTACACCGTCCCGACCGTCCACAACCCGCTCGGCTGGGTGCTCGACCACGGCCAGCGGCAACGCCTCACGGCCCTCGCCGCCGCCCACGACTGCACCCTGATCGAGGACGGCACCTACGCCTTCCTGGAGGCCTCACCGCCCCCGCCGCTGCACGCCCTCGCCCCCGACCGCACCTGCTACGTCGCCGGCCTGTCCAAGAACGTCGCCCCCGGCCTGCGGTTCGGCTTCGCCGTCCTCCCCGACCGCCACCTGCGCGCCGCCACCACCCAGCTGCGCGCCGCCGCCTGGGGCGCCCCCGGCCTGATCACCGCCCTCGCCACCGGCTGGCTCGCCGACGGCACCGTCACCCGCCTCGAAGCCCGACGCCGCGCCGACGCCGCCGAGCGCCAACGGCTCGCCCGCACCGCCCTGGCCGGCCTCGCCGTCACCGCCCACCCCGCCTCCTACATCCAGTGGCTCACCCTGGAACCCCACCAGCGCCCCGACCGGGTCGCCGCCCTGCTCGCCGCCGAGGGCATCCTCGTCTCCACCGCCGACGCCTTCGCCACCGGCCCCCACCACCCCAACGCCATCCGCCTCGCCCTCGCCAACCCCCCGCTGCCCGAACTCCCCGCCGTACTCGGACGCCTGCGCGCCACCATCGAGTCCATCGCCCCGTAGTGGCGGCGGCCCGCCGCCACTACGGCTCCGGCGGCGCCTCGTGCAGATAGCCCGGGTCGAACCGGTGCACCGACGGCAGCAGCCGCGCGTCCGGGCCCGCCGCCTCACGCCCGTCCTGGCGACGCCCGTCCTGCCGGGCCAGTTGGGCCTTGGCCGTGCGCAGGACGTCGGACGGATCGGGATCGTCGTCACGCCTGTCCAGGTGCCAGTACCGGTCCTGGGTCAGCTTCCCGGCCTTCCGCACGCACGAACGCAACCTGGCCCGGGCCACGACGGGGTTCCCGACCCGGAGGAAGTGCTGGGCCAGCCACAGCTGACGCAGGTCGGGGCGGTCCACCCGCAACCGCACCATCGCCGCCACGTCCGGCTCCGCACCGGCGAGGACGGCCCGGCAGTCCAGGTAGAACAACTGCTCGTGGTCGAGGGCGGGATGCAGCTCACGGGCCGTCCTGAGGGCGTCGCGCACCTGCACCCGGTCGCCGACCTCCGCCACCCGCAGCAGAGCGAGGTACACGACCCGCTTCCGCACGTGCGGACAACCGAGGTCGTGCGACCGGGCGAAGTGCCGGTCGGCCAGCTCCAGGTCACCGTCCTCGACCGCCCGGTACCCGAGATCGCACCACCAGTCCGCCTCCGACCCCAGCGGGCCCACCGCCATCAGCAGCTCCATCGGCGGGTGCTCCGGGTGGTACTCCATCAGCATGTCGCGCACCTCCGGGGCACTGCGGTGCTCCCGAAGCGCCGGTTCCCCCCGGTACAGGTCGGTCAGCCGGGCGGCCAGCGACCGGCCGGTCGTGGCCAGGGCCTCCCGCAACCGTTCGTAGGCACCTCGCTGCAAACGGCCCTGCCGCCCGGAACGGACCCACCGGGCCAGCGCCTCGTCGACGAACTCGCCGGTCGCCACGTCCAACCCGTCCACCACCGCGTCGGCGAGCGCCGTCAGCGCCAGGTCCGCATCCTCCTCCACCGCCCGCAGCCACTGCCGACGTACGAGCGGCAGCCGCCGAGCCCGCCGCCACCCCGACAGGGTGAGGAGCTGGAACACCCCCTCCAGCCTCAGGTCCGCCGCCCGCACGTACCTGTGGTCCGCCTCCCGGAACAACCTCCTGACCCGCCACACCCTGACCCGCCCCACACCCACCCCCATCCACCCCCGGCCGGCGTAACGACCGTACGAATCCCGGCAGTTCCAGCCCCACCCCACGGGAGGACCACCCCACCACAGCCCCACCCCGCACAGGAAGTCGATCGGGCCGACTTCCTGTTCCGTGGCTCAACGGCCGGCCCAGCCCTCAGCGTTCGAGAACGACTCGTAGCTGTGGCGCGTGGAGCGCCCCCACTCGCGCCCGGTGAGGCGCCGGTGGGCCCGGTCGGGGACGTGCAGCAGGGGCTCGGCCCAGACCAGGTCGCTGGCGTACGGGTGGAACCGGGCCGGGTCGCCCAGCACGGCCTCGTACTCGGCCCGGCCTGCGGCGACGACGGCCGCGCGGGTGTACAGGAATGCATCGCCCGACAGGTCGACGCCGTACTCCCGGCGATCGAGCCGGTACAGGACGGTGGCCAGCTGTTCGGCGAACCCGATGCAGGCGGGCAGCCCGGCGGCCGTCAGCCGCCCCTCCAGCGCGGCAGCGAGCCGTTCCGCATCGGGGTCGGGCCAGGCCGGTCGACACTCCTCGATGAGCCGCCAGAACTCGTCCTCGTTCACGCCTGGCAGCATGAACCACCACACCGACAATCCCGCACCGAAAGTCGATCGGGCCGACTTCCTACTCCTCCGCGGCGCCTTCCGCCGCCCGGCCGAAGCGGGTGGACCATTCCGCGATGAGGGTCCGCAGCTCCGGCGGGTGGACGACCTGGAACTCGGCGCCGAGGGAGCCCAGGGCCATGGCGGGCCAGTCCAGGGAGTCGGCGGTCATCCGTAGGCGGCAGCGGGTGGCGTCCACCGCCTCGACGTCGCCCCAGCGGCCGACGTGGGCGCGGACGCGGTCGGCGGGCGCCTCCACCAGGGCCTCGACGCGGTTGGGGCGGGGCATGGCGCTGAGGCCCGCGCGGACGAACTCGGCGGCGTCGGCGGCCGGGAGGGTGCGGGGCGCGAAGCGGGCGCCGGTGGCCTCGGCGGCGGTGAGGCGGTCGAGGCGGAAGGTCCGCCAGTCGCCGCGGTCGAGGTCGTAGGCGACCAGGTACCAGCGCCGGTCGAGGCAGACCAGCCGGTGCGGTTCGACGTGCCGCTCGGTGCGCCGCGCGGAGGCGGCGGTGTACGAGAAGCGGATCCGTTCGTCGTCCCGGCAGGCCAGGGCGACGGCGGTGAGGGCGTCGGGGTCGACGCGGGAGGCGGGGGCGGTGCCCCAGTCGACGGGGACGGTGACGGCGCGCAGCGCCTCGACCCGGCGGCGCAGCCGGCCCGGCATCACCTGCACGACCTTGGCCAGGACCCGGACGGAGGCCTCGGCGACCCCCTCCACCGGGCTGTCGGCCGCCGCCTGGAGTCCGACCGCGAGGGCGACCGCCTCCTCGTCGTCGATGACCAGCGGGGGCAGCGCCGCACCCGCGGCCAGCTGGTAGCCGCCCTCGACGCCGCGCTGGGCCTCGACGGGGTAGCCGAGGTCGCGCAGCCGGTCGATGTCGCGGCGCAGGGTGCGGACGGAGACGCCGAGCCGGTCGGCGAGTTCCTCGCCGGGCCAGTACCGGTGGGTCTGGAGCAGGGAGAGCAGTCGCAGGGTCCGGGTGCTGGTGTTCGCCATGTCCCGATTCTGGCCGCAATTCAGGACAGGAAGTGGCCGCAATGCTCCGTAATGTGGTTCTCGTCCGAGGGAGCAGCACCCGAGCAGGACCCGAACGGAAGGCCAGAGCCATGACCACGACCACCACCCCCGACGCCACCGCCCCCGTCACCGGCGAGCGCGCCGACCTCCTGGTCGCACTGGAGAAGCAGCGGCACTTCCTGCGCTTCACCACCCGCGACCTCACCGACGAGCAGGCCGGCCTGCGGACCTGTGCGAGCGAGCTGTGCCTGGGCGGTCTGGTCAAGCACGTGACCACGGTGGAGCGGCTGTGGGCGGAGTTCATCGTGGAGGGCCCGTCCGCGATGCCCGACTTCTCCGCCATGACCGAGGCCGACTTCGCCCGCCGCGCCGACGAGTTCCGGCTCCTGCCGGGCGAGACGCTGGCCGGGGTGCTCGCGGAGTACGCCGAGGTGGCCCGCCGGACGGACGAGCTGGTGGCCACCCTGCCGGACCTGGACGCGACCCAGCCGCTGCCGAAGGCGCCCTGGTTCGAGGCGGACGCCGAGTGGTCGGCCCGCCGGGTGCTGCTGCACGTCATCGCCGAGACCGCCCAGCACGCGGGCCACGCCGACATCGTCCGCGAGTCGCTGGACGGCGCGAAGAGCATGGGCTGAGCCTGGTGGGGCCCGCCGTAGCAGGACGGCGGGCCCCGGCCCGTCCGGGGTCAGATCTCGTCGACGAGGGTGAAGCCGGCCCCGTCCACCACACTGCGGACCGCCGACGTCTCCAGCGGCTGGGCGGAGGCCACGGTGACCCGTCCGCTCGGCGCGTCCGCGACGACCTCGGTGACCCCGGGGATGGCGGCGAGCCCGGCGCTGACGGTCCTCTCGCAGTGGCCGCAGCTCATGCCGTCGACGGTGAGGACGGTGGTGATGGACATGACGGTGCCTCCGGTTACGGGTGGTCGTGGGGGGGGGGGGGGGGGGGCCGCCCCCCCCCCCCCCCCCCCCCCCCCCCCCCCCCCCCCCACCCCCCCCCCCCGGGCCCCCACCGCACCGCGCGAGAAAAAAAAAACA
>NZ_JBHYGR010000086.1:10059-11563 GCF_042738155.1 Kitasatospora sp. NPDC059088
GTGCGCGTGGGTGCGGCGCCGGTGGGGGGGGGGGGGGGGGGGGGGGGGTGGTCGCGGGGGGGGGGGGGGGGGGGGGGGGGGGGGGGGGGGCCCCCCCCCCCCCCCCCCCACCACAACAGCCGATTCCGACGGCGATCCCCAGGAACACGCCGCACGGGTGGCACCTTCGAGTGGTTCCGGGAACCGGCGGCGCCGCCCGCCCGACGGCAGCCCCGGCAGAAGCCCCGACGGGAGTCCAGCGGGAGCCCCCGACGCCTGGCGTTCCGGGCACCCGTCGGCCGACACTGGGTGCTCCGACCCCCGTACGGAAGGCGGAAGCACCCCATGCCGCTCGGACTCGCCCTCCCCCAGTACGGCCGCTTCGCCGACCCCGCCCTGACCGTCCGGGTCGCCGCCGCGGCCGAGGCGCTCGGTTACGACCGGCTCTGGACGGCCGACCGGCTCCTGGTCGCCAACGCCCCGCGGACCCCGTACCCCGGCGGCAGCGGCGCCGTTCCGGAGAGCCATCGGACCTTCCTCGACCCGCTCACCCTGCTGACCGCCGCCGCCGGCGCGACGAGCCGGGCGCGCCTGGGCACCAGTACGCTCAACGCGCCCTGGTACCCCCCGGCCCTGCTCGCCCGCACCCTGACGACGATCGACCTGCTCAGCAACGGCCGCCTCGACGTCGGCTTCGGACTCGGCTGGTCCGAGGACGAGTACGGGGCGGTCGGCGTCCCGTGGCGGGGCCGGGCGGCCCGGCTGGAGGAGACCCTGGACGTGCTGGAGGCGTTCTGGACCGGGGGCGCCGACGTCCGGCACACCGGTGCGCTGTGGACCGTCCCGCCGTCGACCGTCCTGGCCCGACCGGCCCAACGACCGCGCCCTCCGGTCCTGTTGGGCGGGGTGAGTCCGGCCGCGCTGGAGCGGGTCGGGCGGCGCGCCGACGGCTGGCTGGGCGTCGGCCTGCCGCTGCCCGCCCTGCGCCCGCTCTGGGAGCGCGTCTGCGACTCCGCCCGGTCCGCCGGCCGCGATCCGGGGGCGCTGCGCCTGGTGCTGCGGGTGAACCCGGTGGTCACCGCCGGCCCGGCGCCCGAGGGCGACGTCCCCCAGCGCGGCACGGTCGCCCAGATCGCCCACTACCTGGCTTCCACCGTACGGGAGTTGGGCGCCGAGCCGCTGATCGACCTGCACCACGCGGCGCGGTCCCCGGAGGAGTTCCTCTCCCTCGCCCGGGAGTTCCGCGACGCCCTGGCGCTCCCGCCGTCCCCTACCCTGGCCCCGACACCCGCAACAGGACTGAACCCTCCGCCCCAACCGGACCGTTCCTCCTGATGTACCCCGTTTTGAGCCCGCCCAGGAGCACCACCACCATGTCCGACACCGCCGCGCCCCCGACCCACCGAATACGCCGGACGCACGGCCGTACGGCGGCGGGGGGGGGGGGGCGGGGGCGGGGGCCCCGGGGCGCCCCCCGCCCGCGGGGCGGCGGGCGCGCCCGCCCCCCCCCCCCCCCCGGCCGGGG
>NZ_JBHYGR010000086.1:11573-24710 GCF_042738155.1 Kitasatospora sp. NPDC059088
ACCCCCCCCCCCACCCACCCCAACCGCCCCCCCACCCGCCGCCGTGGGGCGCGGCCGCGGGCTGTGGCGCGCCCCCCCCCCCCCGCCCGCGCCGTTGGTGGCGCCTGCGGCCCTGGCACGCCGCGCTCGCCCTGGCCCTGGTCGCGGCGGTGACCGCCGGCCTGCTGTGGTGGCAGCCCTGGCGCAGCGGCGAGCCCGCGCCGCTGGCCTTCACCACCGCCCCCGGCGGCTCCGCCCGCTTCGGCACCGGGGAGCACCTGTACCGCTACAAGGTGCGGGTGGAGGACGGCATCGCGGAGAGTCCGGCGCAGTTCGCCGCCGAGGTGGACGCCGTCCTCGGCGACACCCGGCGCGGCTGGGCGGCCGGGGGCACCGCGTCCTTCGAGCGGATGGCCGCCGACCCGGTGGACTTCACGGTCTACCTGGCGACCCCGGGCTCCACCGACCGGATCTGCGGCCAGTACGGGCTGGACACCGGCGGCTGGGTCAACTGCGGCGTCCAGCACCAGGTGGTGATCAACCTCAAGCGGTGGACCGAGTTGTCCGAGTTCTACCGGAACCAGCCGGAGCTGTACCACGCGCTGGCGATCAACCACGAGGTCGGGCACATCCTCGGCAACGGCCACGTCGACTGCCCGGGCCCGGGCGCCCCGGCGCCGGTGATGATGCAGCAGATCAAGGGCCTGCACGGCTGCGTCCCGAACGGCTGGCCCTACACGGACTCCGGCACCCTGCTGACCGGCCCGCCGGTCCAGGCGCCGACCGACGCGCCGTAGCGCCGGCCTCCCGGCACGCCACGCACCGCACCCCCGCCTGGCGCACAGCACTCCCCCGAAGACGGATAATCACAGGTCGGACGGTGCCCGTACCCGTCCATACCCGTCCGTACCCGTCCGCGCGTGGAGTGAAGAACCTTGTTCGATGTGGAGAACCTGGACTACCCCGTCCTGCTGGCCGCCGCCGAGGCGGCCGCCCGGGCGACCACGGGCCGGGGCCACGTCGCCGACTACATCCCGGCCCTCGCCGAGGCCGACCCGGAGGCCTTCGGCATGGCCGTGGCCACCGTCGACGGCGAGCTGCACGGCGTCGGCGACTGGGAGCGGCCGTTCTCGATCCAGAGCGTCTCCAAGCTGTTCTCGCTCGCCCTCGCCCTCGCCTACAGCCCCGACGGCGGCGAGGACCTCTGGCGGGGCGTCGGCCGGGAGCCCTCCGGCAACCCCTTCAACTCGCTGGTCCAGCTGGAGACCGAGCACGGCATCCCGCGCAATCCGTTCATCAACGCGGGCGCCCTGGTGGTCACCGACCGCCTGCAGTCCCTGACCGGCGACGCCTCCGGCGCCGTACGGCAGTTCCTGCGCCGCGAGTCCGGCAACCGGCTGCTGGACACCGACCCGGTGGTCGCCGCCTCCGAGGCCGAGCACGGCCACCGCAACGCCGCGCTCGCCCACTTCATCGCCAGCCACGGCAATCTGCGGAACCCGGTCGACACCGTGCTGGACCACTACTACGCGCACTGCGCGATCGCCGCCAGCTGCCGCGACCTCGTGCTCGCCGGCGCCTTCCTCGCCCGCTACGGCGTGCGCACCGACGGCACCCGCCTGATGAGCCGCGGCGAGGCCAAGCGCCTCAACGCCGTCCTGCTCACCTGCGGCACCTACGACGCCGCCGGCGAGTTCGCCTTCCGCGTCGGCCTGCCCGGCAAGAGCGGCGTCGGCGGCGGCGTCCTCGCCATACTGCCCGGCCGCGCGGCCGTCTGCGCCTGGGGCCCCCGCCTCGACCAGGCCGGCAACTCGGTCGCCGCCGTGACCGCCCTGGACACCCTCACCACCCTCTCCGGCTGCTCGGTCTTCTGACCCGCACCACCCGGTCCCACGGGCCGGACGGACGCTTGTGCGACAAAGTGTCAGTGGTCCATGCTGGCCGCATGAACCGCCACACGCACCTGAGCCGTCGACTCGACGTCGACCTCGGGCACGCGTGCTCGGCGATCTGTCACCGCGCGCTCTGACGCGGTGATCAGCCCGGCGCCCCCGGCGCCGTCGGGAACCCCCACCCGGGCGATCACGTGCACCACCACGCCGTCCACACCTCTCCCGACGGGAACTCCCATGCGCCTCGCGCTGCCCGCACTCGTGACCGCCGCCCTGCTGGCCCTCCCGGTCCCCGCCCTCGCGGACCCCGCCCCTGCCCCTGCCCCTGCCCACGCCGACGGCCCGTTCGGTCCGCTCCCCCCGCACAACCCGTACGCGGGGCCCGACGGCACCGCCACCATGCACGGCGACACCGGCTCCTCCGACGCCACCCCGCTGCCCGGCCCGAAGCCCGGCCCGCTCGACTCCGAGCGGGTGGCCCTCCAGTCCGCCTGCCCGACGGTGCTGGTCGGCTCGGACGGACGCCCGGTCGCGCTCTGCACCACGATCTTCGGCCTCGTCCCGACGGTCCACCTGCTCGACCCGGCCGACGGCGGTTCCGTCGCCGAACTCCCCATCGCCAAGGGCTCGTTGCTCGGCGGCGTGTACGCCTACCTGGACCAGGACGACCGCCTGGTGGTGGTGGACGGCAACCGCGACCTGCTGCGGATCGGCCACCACCGCACCGCCACCGGCGCCTGGGCGCTGACCGTGGACAGCCGGCTGTCGCTGGCCGGCGCCGTGCCCGAGGGCGACGCCGTGACCGGCCTGTCCCCGGACTGGCAGGGCCGGGTCTGGTTCGCCACCGGCGGCGGGGTCGTCGGCACCGCCGACGACCGCACCGGCACCGTCCGCACCCTCGCCCTCCCGGCCGGGGAGAAGGTCGCCAACTCCCTCTCCACCGCCCCGGCCGGCACGCTGGTGGCCACCACCCACGCCACCTACCTGCTGACCGCGGGGGCCGACGGCACTCCGCGCATCGCCTGGCGGCGGCCGTACGACCGCGGGCCGGGCCGCAAGCCCGGACAGCTCAGCTGGGGCACCGGCTCCACGCCGACCTTCTTCGGCCCGCGCACCGGCACCGACTACGTCACCGTCGTCGACAACGCCGCGCCGACCGTGCACCTGCTGGTCTACCGCACCGCCGACGGCTCCGAGGTCTGCTCCGTCCCCGTCCTCAGGGCGGGCGGCAGCGGCAGCGAGAACTCCCCGGTCGGCGCCGGGAACGCCGTCTTCGTCGCCAGCACCTACGGCTACCCGTACCCCAAGCTGCCCGCCGACGCCGGCCCGAGCGTGCCCGCCTCCGGCCGCTTCTCCGGCGGTCTCAGCCGGGTCGACGTCCGCTCCGACGGCTCCGGCTGCGACCTCGTCTGGGACACCACGGTGCGCTCCGCCGCCGTGCCGAGGCTGTCCACCGGTGACGGTCTGATCCACACCGTGCTGCGCCGGCCGGTCATCCCCGGCACCGACGCCACCTCGATCCTCGATCCGTACGACTACGCCGAGGTCGACCCGAGCACCGGCGCCGTCACCCGCACCCACTACCTCGGCGCGGGATTCCTCTTCGACACGCTCCAGATGGTCGGCTCCATCGCCCCCGGCGGCGTGGTCTACCAGGGCACCACCACCGGCATCCTGCGGATCAGCAGCGCCGGCTGACCGGCCCACCGCCACCGACCGCCCACAGCCACTGCGCGGCGCGCGGGAGTCCGCTACCGCGCGCCGCGCAGCGTGAGCACGTACGCCGCCGTGAGCGCGACCACCCGGTCACCGTCCCGCGCCAGCCCCGCGAGCGCGCGCGTCGCCGTGCTCCCCGGGATGTCCGCGAGCGCCTGGGTCAGCCGCCGCCGGGCGGGCTCGTCCACCCCGTCCCGGGCCAGCCGCTCGACGAGCCGCCCGGCGATCCGGTCCGCCAGGACGGGATCAACGGCAGCACCGACACCGGCAGCACCGCCCCCGGCGCCGCCGTTCGCCAGCGCGGCCAGCGCGTCGGCCGCGTCGGCGTCGTTCCGCTCCTCGACGATCATGTCGATGAGCGTCGGGACGGCGTCGGCCACCCGCCTGGCCCCGAGCGCCAGGGCCGCGTACCCGCGGACCACCGGATCGGGGCCGGCCAGGGCGTCCCGCAGCAGTGCGGTCGCCGCCTCGTCCGGGATCTCGGCGAGGGACCGGACAGCGCGTTCCCGCACCTCGGCCGAGGGCGAGCCGAGGCCCGGCGCCAGCAGGGCCACCGCCGCCTCGCCGGCCCGTGCCAAGGCCCACCGCAGGGCCCCGGCGGCGTTCGGGTCCGACTCGGCCAGCACCGCCTCGGCCAGTGCCTCCAGGGGGACGGGGGCCTCCTCGACCGCCGCCAGGGCCGCGCGCTGCCGCGCCCCCGCGCTCCCCGACTCCAGCCCGCGCAGGAGCGCCACGGTCCGCAGGACGTCCTCCCAGCCGCCGGGCTCCGCCGCACCGATCCGGCGCAGCCGCGTCAGCAGCTCGCTCTCCGCCGCGATGCGCTCCAGCGTGCGGGCGACGAGGTCGTCGACCAGCCCCGAGGGCGCGAAGCCCGGGTCGTCGAGCGCCCGCCCGACGTCGTGCAGCGACAGGCCGAGCGAGCGCAGGCTCTCGATGTGGAAGATCCGCCGGATGTCCGCGTCGGAGTACTCCCGGTAGCCGGAGCCGGTACGGCCCGAGGGCCGCACCAGGCCGAGCGACTCGTAGTGCCTGAGCATCCGGGCACTGACCCCGGACCGCCGGGCGACTTCACCGATCAGCACCGCCCACACCGTCCAAACCGTCCACACCGTCCGCCACCGATCGACATCCCCCGCTACCCGTCCCGTTCGGTCCCGAGGACGGCGATCCGCTTCGCCTCCTCGATCGCCGACTCGAAGCCGGCGTCCGGGTCGCGGCGCAGCGCCTCCGTGGCGAGCGCGTGGGCGCGCACCCGGGGGTCGGGGTCCGTCGTCGCGGCGGTCAGGACCGGGGCCGCCGCCTCCCCGAGCGCGACCAGCGCCCGACTGAGGCTCAGCTGCGTCTCCCGGCCGCCGCGCCCGAGCTGCGCCGCCAACCCTACGGCCAGGGCGGGCCGCTCGTCCTCGGGCGCCAGCACGACCGCGGCCCGCCAGGCGCTGCGGGCCACCTCCTCGTCGGGGTCGGACAGCAGCGCCGGGGTGACGGCCGGCCAGGCCCGCCGGTCCCCGATCTTGGACAGGGTGTGCAGCGCCTGGCTCCGTGCCTGGGCACGCTCCGAGCGGACCTCGTCGAGCAGCGGCGGGACGGTCACCGCCGCCGGGTGGCGGGTGAGCGCCCAGGTGAGCATCTCCCGCACCGGGAAGTCGGGCTCGACGGCGCACCGCTCGACCAGCCCGTCGACGAACCCCGGGTCCGGGTTCGTCCCGACGGCCAGCGCGGCCCGCAGCCGCACCGACGGGTCGTCGTGCGCCAGCCCCTTCCACACCCGCATCGTGTTCTCGTCCTCGGTCGACGTCGTCATCGGGACCACCTCCTGGAGACCAGTGAAGGGCTTGTCACCGTGTCAAGGTCAAGCCGTACGGGCTGGGCGGACGCCGAGCCGGGAGGCCGCCGGGACCCTAGATTGGGTGATCGAGGGGGTGTACCGGCGGGCCGGGCGTACGGAGGTGGGCGAGGTGATCCGCGGTGTCCACCTGGAGGCGCAGTGGCGGCGCGAGGCGCTGCGGACCAATCTGTGGGTCGTCCCGATCCTGGAGGTCGGGTTCGCCGCGGCCCTGTTCGCGGTCACGGTCTCGCTGGACCGGGGGGCGTACGACGGGACGCTGGGGCTGCCGTCCTGGGTGATCAGCGGGACGGCGGACTCGGCGCGGCAGGTCCTGGCGGCGATCGCGGCGGCGCTGATCACCGTGGTCGGCGTGGTGTTCTCGATCATGATCGTGACGCTCACGCTGGCCTCCACCCAGTTCGGGCCGCGCATGCTGCGCACCTTCATCCGGGACCGCACCACCCAGATGACCCTGGGCACCTTCGTCGGGACGTTCGTCTTCGCGATCCTCTCGCTGGTCGTCATCGGGCCCGGCCCGAGGGGCGACTTCGTCCCCCACCTGTCCATCACCGTGTGCATGGTGCTGGTCATGCTCGACCTCGCCGTACTGATCTTCTTCATCCACCACATCGCCACCTCCATCCAGCTGCCCCGGGTGATCGCGAGCATCGCGGCGGAGCTGTCGGAGGCGATCGAGGCGGGCGCGGGCGGGCCGGACCGGCCTGCCGGGGGCGGCGCGGGGCCGACGGCCGCGGAGCTGAACGTCCGGCTGGACACCTCGGGGGCGACGGTCCCGGCCCCCGCCAGCGGCTACCTCCAGTTCGTCCGGCACCGCACGCTCGTCCGGATGGCCGCGGAGCTCGACGCCGTCATCCGGCTGGACCACCGGCCGGGGCACTTCCTCGTCCAGGGCCACCCGCTGGCCACCGTCTGGCCGCCGGCGGCCGCGCCCGAGGTGGCCCGCAGCTTCGCCCGCGCCCACGTCGTCGGGTCGACCCGCACCCTCGCCCAGGACATCGCCTTCGCCGTCGACCAGTTGGTGGAGATCGCCATCCGGGCCCTGTCCACCGCGGTCAACGACACCTTCACCACCCTGACCTGCATCGACTGGCTGGGCGAGGGCCTGTGCCGGATCGCCGCCCGCTG
Organism: Kitasatospora sp. NPDC059088; assembly: GCF_042738155.1. NCBI lineage: Bacteria > Bacillati > Actinomycetota > Actinomycetes > Kitasatosporales > Streptomycetaceae > Kitasatospora > Kitasatospora sp. NPDC059088. The sequence goes on from NZ_JBHYGR010000086.1 coordinate 18,132, forward strand.
GGACCCGAACCCCGTCCACCGCGACGAGGCCGGGTACGTCCGGGTGATGACCGTCCCGGTGAGCTACGAGCGGCTGGTCCAGCGGTCGTTCGAGAAGATCCGCCAGGCCGCCCCCGGCATGCCCGCCGTCCTGATCCGCCAGCTGGACGCGCTGGCCGAGATCATGGCGGAGACCCGGACCGAACAGCAGCGCCGGGTCCTGCTCCAGCAGGCGGAGATGATCGAACGCCTGAACCGGGAGTCGGTCCCGGAGGCCGCCGACCGCGACGACGTCCGGCGGCGCTACCTCTCGGTCCTGGCGGCCTACGCCCGGGCCGGCCGCGCGAACTGACCCCCGCCCCCGGGGCCCGCTCGGGGCCCGGAACGGAAGCGCGGAACTCGGTAGCGCTACGTGGATATGACATGTACTCTGCGTATCGCTGGTTGAACACGCTGCGGGCCTGGTCGCCACTCCGTGGGGGGAGTCACGCCCAGGCCCGATCGCCGGCCCGGGGCCCGGTTGCGCTCGTGGGGGAGCGTCAGCCGGGCCCTTCGGTGGGTCCACGTCGTTATGCCCAGCCCGACGGTGTTTCAGTCATGACAACCCGTCGGCATCCCGAAGCCCCACCGACTCCGCACCGCCGCGGCCCTCCCCCGTCACCCGCCCGCCCCCGCCGTCGGCCGTACCGGCTCTGCCAGACTGTGGCGGACGTGCAGGCCGAGGAACGGGGGAACCGACGGTGGCGGACAGCGGGGACGGCGGTACGGCCGTGACCTCGGCGGGGCGGCTGGTCGGCGGCCGGTACCGGCTGGCGCGGCGGCTCGGGGCGGGCGGTTTCGGCAGCGTCTGGCAGGCCCACGACGAGGTGCTCGGCGTGGACGTGGCCGTCAAGGAGGTCCGACTGCCGCCCGCCGCCTCGCCCGAGGAGCACTCCGAGCGCCTGCTGCGCGCCCAGCGGGAGGCCCGGCACGCGGCCCGGCTGCGCGACCACCCGAACGTCGTCGGCGTCCACGACGTGGTGGTCGACGACGGCGCCCCGTGGACGGTGATGCAGCTGATCGTCGGCCGGTCCCTGGAGGAGCGGATCGCCGGGGAGGGCCCGCTCCCGACCGCCGACACGGTGACGGTCGCCGAGGCCGTCCTCGCCGCGCTCGACGCCGCGCACCGGGCGGGGATCGTGCACCGCGACGTGAAGCCGGCGAACATCATGCTGGCCGACGACGGCGGCGTGCTGCTCGCCGACTTCGGGATCGCCGTGCAGCAGGACCAGACCGCCCTCACCGCCTCGGGCGCCTTCATCGGCTCGGTCGACTACCTCGCCCCCGAGCGCGCCCACGGCAGCCCCGCGGCCCCGGCGGGCGACCTGTTCTCGCTCGGCGCCACGCTCTACCAGGCCGCCGAGGGCCGACCGCCGTTCCGCCGGGACACCCCGGTCGCGACGCTCACCGCGGTGCTGTTCGAACAGCCGCCGCCGATGACCCTGGCCGGCCCGCTGGCCCCGCTGATCGACGGCCTGCTGGCGAAGGACCCGAACGCCCGCCTCACCGGGGCGCAGGCGGCCGCCCTGCTCGCCGGGCAGCGGCAGCCGCTGGTACCGGCCCAGCCCTCGTACCAGCCGACCGCGCTCGCCACCCAGCCGGTCGCCCCGCCGACCCTCCCGGTCCAGCCGGGAGAACCGGTCCGGCCCCCGGCGACCGGCCGGCGGGAGCGCCTGCTCGCGTCCGTCCTGGTGCCGGCCGGGCTGCTCGCCGTGTACGGCGTGTCGATGCTGCTCACCGGCGGTACCGTCAGCATCGCGGCCGGCGGGACCATGACCCCGCAGACGGTCGCCGCCATCAACCACGCGTCCGGGTCGGGCTTCCCGCTGTACTCCGCGGTCGGGCTCGCCGACACGGAACGGGCCATCGGTTACATGTCCTGGGGGTGGCTGGTACCCGCCGTGCTCGCCCTGGTCTGCGCGGCCGTCCTGCCGCACCGCCCGTCCCCGGCCCTCCGGCGCCTCGGGTACCTCTGCGCCCTGCCACTGCCCTTCGCCCTCATCGGCGTGGACCTCACCGCGGGCCCCGACGACGTCGCCCGCAGGCTGCCGCCCGCGGTGCAGGCGAACCTCACGCTGACCTTCGGGGCCGGCTGGTGGCTGCTGCACGCCGCCGCCGTGCTGACCCTGGCCGCCCTGATCTGGCAGCACGTCCGGACGGCGCGCGCGAACCGGGCCTGACGGCGGCCGGGCCCCGGTCGTCCGCACAGCGACCGGGGCCCGGGGTTCGAACGCCTGACGGCTACTCCACCGTCACGCTCTTCGCCAGGTTCCGCGGCTTGTCCACGTCCCGGCCGAGGGCGACCGCCGCGTGGTAGGCGAGCAGCTGGAGCGGGATGTTGAGGAGCAGCGGGTCCAGCTCCGGCTCGCTCTTGGGGACCAGGATGCAGTGGTCGGCCAGCTTGTCCTCGGGCCGGCGGTGGGCGACCGCGATGACCCGGCCGGAGCGGGCCTTGATCTCGCCGAGGGTGGTGAGGTTCTTGTCGAGCAGCTCGTCGTCCGGGACGAGGGCCACGGTCGGCAGCTCGGGGCTGATCAGGGCCAGCGGCCCGTGCTTGAGCTCGCTCGCCGGGTAGGCCTCGGCGTGGACGTAGGAGATCTCCTTGAGCTTCTGCGCGCCCTCCCGGGCCACCGGGTAGCCGCGGACCCGGCCGATGAACATCATCCCGGCGGAGTCGGCGTACTCGGCCGCCAGCTTCGCGATCGCGTCGGACTGGTCGAGCACCTCGCGGATCTGGTCGGGCAGCGCCTGGAGGGCGGAGACGATCCGGCGGCCGTCGGCCGGCGAGAGGTCGTGGATCCGGCCGAAGTGCAGGGCGAGCAGGGCGAAGGCGACCACGGTGGAGGTGAAGGCCTTGGTGGAGGCGACGGACACCTCGGGCCCGGCGTGCAGGTAGATGCCGCCGTCGCACTCGCGGGCGATCGCGCTGCCCACGGTGTTCACGACGCCGAGGACGCGGCCGCCCTTGCGCTTGATCTCCTGGACGGCCGCCAGCGTGTCGTAGGTCTCGCCGGACTGGCTGACCGCGACGTACAGGGTGTCGGCCTCGATCACCGGGTTGCGGTAGCGGAACTCCGAGGCGGGCTCGCTGTGGGCGGGGATGCGGGACAGCTCCTCGATCAGCTGGGCGCCCATCTCGCCCGCGTAGTAGGCGGATCCGCAGCCGAGGATCTTCACCCGGCGGATCTCGCGCAGTTCGCGGGCGTCCAGGTTGAGGCCGCCGAGGTGGGCGGTGCTGAACCGCTCGTCGAGCCGGCCGCTGAGGGTGCGCTCGACGGAGGTGGGCTGCTCGTGGATCTCCTTGAGCAGGTAGTGGTCGTAGCCGCCGGTGTCGAAGGAGTCGATCTCCCAGTCGACGGTGGACGGCTGGCGGTGGGTGGTGCGGGCGTCCGCGGTGAAGGTGCGGAAGCCGTCGGCGCGGACGGTGGCGAGCTCGCCGTCCTCCAGGTGCACCACCTGGCGGGTGTAGCGGACCAGGGCGGAGACGTCGGAGGCGGCGAACATCTCCTTCTCACCGATGCCGAGCACGATCGGGCTGCCGTTGCGGGCGACCACGATGCGGTCGGGCTGCTCGGCGTCGAGCACCGCGATGCCGTAGGTGCCGACGACCCGGCCGAGCGCGGCGCGGACGGCGTCCTCCAGCTCGACGCCCTCGGCGGTGTGCGCGGCGATCAGGTGGGAGAGCACCTCGGTGTCGGTCTCGGAGCGGAAGACCGCGCCGTCGGCGGCGAGCTTGGCGCGCAGTTCGTCGGCGTTCTCGATGATGCCGTTGTGCACGACGGCGATCCGCTCGGCGTTGTCCAGGTGCGGGTGCGCGTTGGCGTCGCTGGGCACGCCGTGGGTGGCCCAGCGGGTGTGGCCGATTCCGGTGCCGCCCTTGAAGCGGGCCGGCACGGCGGCGGCGAGGTCGGCGACCCGGCCCTTCACCTTGCGGAGCTTGATCCCGCCGGTGCGCCCGGCGACGGCGACGCCGGCCGAGTCGTAGCCGCGGTACTCCAGCCGGGCCAGTCCTTCCAGCAGGAAGGGGGTCGCGTCCTTGGGGCCGATGTAGGCCACGATTCCGCACATGCGTGGACTCCTCCAGTAAATAGCGAATGAACCCGGGGCTCAGCCGTAGACGATCCGGCGCAGCTGACGGGCCGAGAGCTCCGGCGCCGCGACGCGGCGGGCGGGCAGCTCCTCGGCGAGCCGGGCGAAGATCCGTTCGTTGGTGAGGCCGCGTGCCTGCAGCTCGCCGTGGCGGCGACGGACGTACTCCTCGGTGGTCTCGGAGAAGTACGCCAGCACCTCCGCCACGACCCGCGCCGCTTCCCGGGGCCCGAGCGGGCTGGTCCGGGAGAGGTGGGCGAGGAGGTCTTCGTGAGGGTGGGGTGAGCTCGGCACGAATGAGAACTCTAGGTCTCCCGGCGCACCGAAGCCAAAGATCTTGCCCGAATTCGGGCAGGCTCGGCGACTTTCGGCCCGGGTAACCGCGCGGACCCCTGGCCGTCGCCTTCCGGACAGGCTCTTGATGCCGCGCCGAGGGCGCCCGTAGCGTGACCCCCGCCACACGTACCCGAAGACCGGAGGGCTTGCTGATGTGCGGGATCACCGGATGGGTCGCCTTCGACCGCGACCTCACCGCCGAGCACGACGTCCTCGAGGCCATGACGGCCACCCAGGTCTGCCAGGGCCCGGACGCCGGCGGCGTCCACCTGGAGCCGCACGCCGCACTCGGCCGCCGCCGCCCCGGCGCGGCCGGCACCGACGGCGGGGCGCGGCCGCTGTCCGTCGAGCACGACGGCCGCCCACTGGCCGTGCTCGCCCTCACCGGCGAGGTCCACAACCAGCGCGAACTGCGCGCGGAACTGGAGGCGGCCGGCCACCGCTTCCGCACCCGGGACGCCGCCGAGGTCGTACTGCTCGGCTACCTGGAGTGGGGCGAGGGCCTGGCCGAGCGGCTCAACGGCGCGTACGCCTTCGCGATCTGGGACTCCCGGCACGAGGAGCTGCTGCTGGTCCGCGACCGGCTGGGCGTCAAACCGCTGCACTACCACCCCACCCCGGACGGCGTGGTGTTCGGCTCCGGGGCCAGGGCGGTGCTGGCCCACCCCGCGGTCCGCGCGGTGGTCGACCTGGACGGGCTGCGCGAACTGCTCTCCCTCACCCGCACGCCCGGCACCACCCCGTACCGGGGCGTCCACGAGGTCCGGCCCGGGCACCTGGTCCGGGTGCGCCGCGGCGGCGTCACGGAGCGCCGCTACTGGGGGCTGGAGGCGCGCGAGCACGTCGACTCCCTGGAGTCCACGATCGCCACCGTCCGGGCCCTGCTGGAGGACATCGTCCACCGCCAGCTCGACTCGGACCTGCCGCTCTGCTCGCTGCTCTCCGGCGGCCTGGACTCCAGCGCCCTCACCGCCCTGGCCGCGGCGGCGCTGCGCCGGGCGGGGGCCGGCCCGCTGCGCACCCTCGCGGTGGACTTCACCGGCCGGGACGAGGACCTCCACCCCGACCCGGCCCGCTCGACGCCGGACGGCCCGTACGCCCGGATGCTCGCCCGGCACGTCGGCGCCGAGCACGACGTGATCGCGCTGGACGCCGCCGAGCTCACCGAGCTGCGCCGCAGTCACGCCGTGCTGCGCGCCCGGGACCTCCCGGGCGGGCTCGCCGACCTGGACGCCGCCCTGCTGCTGCTCTTCCGCCGCGTCCGGGAGCGGGCCGCCGTCGCCCTGTCCGGCGAGGCCGCGGACGAGCTGTTCGGCGGCTACCCCTGGTTCCACGACCCGGTCGCGATCGCCGCCGACGACTTCCCCTGGGCCGCCCGGCTCGACGGCGGCCTGGCCGGCCCGGGCTCCGCCCCGCGCGAGCAGCTGCTCGACGCCGACCTGGTGCGCAAGCTCGACCTGGCCGGCCACCGCCGCACCCAGTACCGGGAGGCGCTCGCCGAAGTCCCGCACCTGCCCGCGGCCGACCCGGTGGAACGGCGGATGCGGGAGATCTCGTACCTCAACCTCACCCGCTTCTCCGGTGTGCTGCTCGACCGCAACGAGCGGATGAGCCGGGCCGGCGGGCTGGAGGTGCGGGTGCCGTTCTGCGACCACCGGCTGGTCCAGTACGTCTTCAACACGCCGTGGGCGATGAAGACCTTCGACGGGCAGCAGAAGAGCCTGCTGCGCGCCGCCGTCCGGGACCTGCTGCCGGCCGAGGTCGCCGACCGGGTCAAGAGCGCGTACCCGATCACCGCCGACCCGCGCTACCCGCAGCTGCTGCGCGCCGACCTCTCCCGGCTCGCCGCCGAACGGACCTCCCCGGCACTGGAGCTGCTGGACCGGCGGCGGCTGGCCGACGCGCTCGCCCCCGACACCGACCCCGGGTCGGTGCGGCTGGGCGTCGACCTGGCGCTGGACCTCGACGTCTGGCTGACGGAGTACCGCGTGACGCTGGAGCTCTGACGCACCGTCCCCCCGCCCGAACGGCGGAACGCACGCCCGGCCCGGGGGGGGGGGCGCCGGCCCGGAAGGGGGGCGCGCGCGGCGGCCCCGCCCCCGCGCCGCCCCCGCCCCCCCCCCGCGCGGCGGGGCC